>JBKBTZ010000049.1:0-22818 GCA_046290825.1 Limisphaerales bacterium | reverse complement strand
CCATCGTTTCCAAATCGAATATGGCCCTTCGGCTTTGGATGACCTCGACGGTTTGCCCGCGCGCGAACGCGCCCAGATTCTGCGGAAGATCGAGCGATTGGAAGGCGGTCTCCACGGCAATATCAAACGACTGCATAAGGCCGAGGCTGCGTTCCGGCTGCGCATGGGCAACTATCGAATATTGTTCGACGTGGAGGGCGATGTTATCGTTATTCGCAGAATAGGTGACCGGAAGGACGTGTATGACTAAGACCGCCGAACGAGCCGTGGTTCGCTCCATCCACCGCAAGCGCGAGCAGATTGCCACGCTGCGCGAGGAACTGGAGGAGTTGAACGATTATCTCGACCTGACCGAAGCCCGCGTGCGCGACGAGGGCAGGCCGCGCCTCAGCCATGCGGAGGTCAAAAAGCGTTACGGGCTGAAGTAACGGCGGAAGGCGATGCGCCCGGCCAGCCCCGTTAGCAGCGAGAGATGAACAGCCCCGGGCGGACGCCCGGGGTTTCGCATTTCAAATTGGAGTCAAGCCCCGGAGGGGCAGCAGGAAAATATGCCGGATCGCGGGAGATGTCTTTCGCCCTTCCGGGGCTAAAACGGTTTGGAGCGTCAAACCCACGGCTCACGCCCGGGCTATCTTCTGCCACCTGCGCGAGGCTGGGAAATGGCCGCGACCGCGTTACGCCTTGAACTGCTTCACCGCCTCGCCGCAGCGGCCGCAGAGCGTGGGATGCTCCGTGTCGCGGCCCACGTCGGTTTCCCAGTGCCAGCAGCGTTCGCACTTTTCGCCGTCGGCCTTGCTGACGGCCACGGTCACGGCGGCCCCCGGCTCTTCCGTCAGTTGAATCTGCGAGACATTCAGCGTTTCGCGCAATGCTTCGGCGTTGGCTTGCGCGTCGGACAGCACCGGCCCCGAGCCATTGACGGTGAGTTTGGCCTCGAGCGCCTTGCCGATCTGCTTGGCCTGACGCGCCTGTTCCAGCGCGGGCAGCGCCAGTTCGCGGATGATGAAGAGGCTTTTCCAGGCTTCCACCTCGGCGGGCGGGCGGGTGAAGTTGACCGGCTGCAAATGCGATTCATGCACCGTGCCCGTGGGTTTGCCAGGGATGAATTGCCAGGCCTCATCGGCGGTGAACGCGAGGATCGGCGCGAGCAACTGGCAGAGGTTGGTCACCAGCCGGTGCAACGTGGTCTGCGTCGAGCGGCGGCGCGTCGAGTTCGCCGGGTCCGTGTAGAGGCGATCCTTGATGATGTCGTGATACACCGCCGAGAGTTCCACGGCGATGAACTGGCTGAGTTTTTGATAGACGACGTGGAATTCCTGCGCGTCGTAGGCGGCAAGCACTTCGGCCTCCACCCGGCTGAACTCGGCGAGAATCCAGCGGTCGAGGCCGGTCAGCTTGTCGCCGGGCACGGCGTGGTGCGCAGGGTTGAAGTCGTAGAGGTTGGAGAGCTGGTAGCGGAGGGCGTTGCGGATGACGCGGTAGGTCTCGCCCACCTTGTTGACCCGCTCTTCGCTGACAACGATGTCGGTGCGGAAATCCTGCGAGGCTACCCACAGGCGCACCACGTCGGCGCCCCATTTCTTCACGTAAGCTTCGGCGGTCTGCGGCTTCTCGTAGCCGCCTTGTTTGCTCTTGGAAATTTTCTCGCGGTCGGCGTCCACCATGAAGCCGTGGGTGAGCACGGTCTTGAAGGGCGCGGCGCCGTTCCCCGCGAGCGAGAGCAGGAGCGAGGACTGGAACCAGCCGCGGTGCTGGTCCGAGCCTTCGAGATACATGTCAGCTTGGAACGGGTGATGCGTGGTGGGTGATGCGTGAGGCGTGGCGGAGCCGCCGCGCAACTCGGGGCGCCGGGCAATGACCGCGCGCGACGACGAGCCGGAATCAATCCACACGTCGAGGGTGTCGCTGGACTTGGCGACGGCCTCCGGGCCGGTCCAGTCGGCGGGTTTTACGAGCGACCAAAGTTCGGCGGCGCTCTTTTCGAACCACACGTTGCTGCCGTGCTTTTCAATTAAATCGGCGGCATTACGGACGATGCGCGCGTCGAGGAGGGGTTCGCCCTGCGCGTCGTAGAACGCGGGGATCGGCACGCCCCACGCCCGCTGGCGGCTGATGCACCAGTCGGGGCGGGTTTGCACGGCACTCTTGATCCGGTTGACGCCCCAGTCGGGCACCCACGTGACGCGGTCAATCTCGGCGAGGGCGCGCTCGCGGAAGGTTTCGAGTTTCGGGTTTCGGGTTTCGGGTTGATCCGCACTCCCCGTTCCGCGTTCCGGGTTGGGGACGTGGTCAATCTTGATGAACCATTGGTCCATCGCGCGGAAGATGACGGGCGTTTTGCTGCGCCAGCAATGCGGATAGCTGTGGTGATAGTTCTCCTGGTGCAGCAGGGCGTGGCGGACGCGGAGTTCGTGGAGGACGGCCTCGTTGGCGTCGCTCTTGCCGTGCTTTTCGAGGATGGACTTGCCGAGCAGTTCCGGCGGCATCTGCTGTTCGACGGGCAGGTCGGCGGTATGCGCAAAGCACCCGTCGTCATTGACCGGCGAGTAGATGGGCAGCCCCACGCGGCAGCCGAGCACGTAGTCCTCCATGCCGTGTCCGGGCGCGATATGCACGAAACCGGTGCCGGTGTCGGCGGTGACGAATTCGGCGGGATACAGTTTGCCGGTGCGGTGGCAGAAGGGGTGCCGGTATTCGAGCGCCGCCAACTCCTCGGTGGGCAACGGGGTTTCCGCGTAGCCGGTCCAGCCGCATTGCTCGGCGACCTTGGGCAACAGGCCCCGGAACAGGATGTAATGTTCCCCGCCCACCGTGACGTTGACGTAGGCAAAGTCCTTGTTGAACGCCACCGCCAGGTTCGCCGGCAGCGTCCAGGGCGTGGTGGTCCAGATGACCACGAAGGTGTTGGCGCGGCCAACGACGGGGAACTTCACGAAGCAGCTCTGGCTGACGTGGTCGGCGTATTCGACCTCGGCCTCGGCGAGGGCGGTGCGGCAGGGGATGCTCCAATACACCGGTTTCTTGCCGCGATAGACGAAGCCCCGCTCCACGATGTCGGCGAAGAGGCGGAGTTCGTCGGCCTCGTATTCCTTGTTCAGCGTGAGGTAGGGGTTGTCCCAGTCGCCGAGGACGCCGAGGCGTTTGAATTGTGCGCGCTGAATTTCGATGTATTTCCGGGCATACGCCTCGCAGGCCTTGCGGATCGCGGCGGCGTCGGCCTGGGTGTCCCCCGCTTTGCGCATCTCCTGTGAGACCTTGAATTCGATGGGCAGGCCGTGGCAGTCCCACCCCGGCACGTAGGGGGCGCTGAACCCGCGGAGGGTTTTGTATTTGATGATGATGTCCTTGAGGATCTTGTTCAGCGCGGTGCCGATGTGGACGTCGCCGTTGGCGAAGGGCGGACCATCATGCAGGACGAATTTGGGCGCGTGTTTGCGGGCGGCCTGGATGCGCGCGTAAAGGTTGGCGGCCTGCCACTGCTGGAGCCGTTCCGGTTCGCGCGTGACGAGGTCGGCCTTCATCGGGAAGTCCGTGCGCGGCAAATTCAGCGTGTCTTTGTATTCCATGGCCTTGCAAAAGTGGCGCGCACACTAACAACCGCCCCGGGGCGGGTCAACGAAGCCGGGCCGGCCAAATATCGGCGTGAAACGCCGCCCTTTACGGACGGCTCCGGCTGGTTCAGGGTGCGGCATGGAACGAGAGGAAAATCTTTCCCCTTTTCGCCCGCAGAGTCTGGCGGCGCTGGGCGGGTGGATTGTCTTTTGTTTTGCCGCCACGCTGCCGGCGGTCTGGTGCCCGCCCGGCGAATGGTATGCCCAACTGGCCAAGCCCGACTGGAATCCCCCGTCATGGATCTTTGGCCCGGTATGGACGGCACTTTATTTGATGATGGCGGTTGCGGCGTGGCTGGTGTGGCAGCGCGGCGGATGGGCCGTCCAGTGGCGCCCGTTGCTGGCGTTCGTGGTTCAGTGGGCCTTGAACGCCCTGTGGTCGCCGCTGTTCTTCGGATGGCGACGGCCCGATCTGGCGTTCGTGGAGATCTTGCTGTTGTGGCTGGCGGTGGCGGCCAGCCTCGGGCTTTTCTGGCGGGTAAGCCGGATGGCGGGGTGGTTGCTGGTGCCCTACCTCGGCTGGGTAACATTTGCCGCCTGGCTGAACTTCACGCTCTGGCAACTGAACCGCTGAACCAAAGAAGAGTTGGCAGCGCGACTCCCCCAAATGTGGTATGGCCCCGATTGGTCCGCAGAGTGAAGAGTTGGAGAGCCTCACCATCCTGCCATGAAAACCCGGCTCTCCCGCCCTCGGCGCGGCGCGTTCACCCTGATTGAACTGCTGGTGGTCATCGCCATCATTGCCATCCTGGCCGCCATGCTGTTGCCGGCCCTCGGGAAGGCCAAGCTCAAGGCCCAGGCCATCCAGTGCATGAACAATTCCCGCCAGTTGATGCTGGCGTGGCGGCTTTACGCGGATGACAACAACGACAGCCTGCCCGCCGCCTGGAACAACCAGCCTGGTGGCGTGGGCACCGCCACCATGCCGCCTTCCTGGGTGCCGTCTGACCTCATGCTGGACTTCGCCACCCCCTCTGCTCAGGGCAACTGGGATTACGCCAACACCATCGAAAAGAGCGTGCTCTGGCCCTATTGCGGCCAGAATCGCGCCATCTTCCGCTGCCCGGCGGACCCGAGCACGGGCCGCAACTCGGCGGGGGCCACCGTCCCCCGGGTGCGCAGCATGGCCATGAACTTTTGGATGGGCGGCGCGTGGACGGGCGCGGCGGGCGACAACGGCTCCTACGGGCGGGGCAACGGCACGGTGTTCCGCAAGCTCTCGGCCATGAAGTCGCCCGGCCCATCGCAGTTCATCGTGCTGCTGGATGAACGGCACGAGAGCATCAACGACGGACTGTTCCTCATCATGATGGACGGCTGGCCCACTTCCTCCCCGCAGGGGTTGCGGGATTTCCCGGCCATCTACCACGGGGGTGCGGCGGGCATCGCCTTTGCCGACGGGCACGCGGAAATCAAGAAATGGCAGGATGCCGCCACCTTGCAACCGACCATGCCCGCGCGCGGGGCGGCGGCGCCCCGGGATGTCGCGTGGTTGCAGGACCGCGCTTCGCGGCCTTAACCGCGATACACAATCATCACGCCGAAGTCGTTCAGCAGCTTCTGCGTGCCGATGTCGAGCGTGGAGTAGTTGACGGGGATCATGTTGACGATGTGCTGTTCGCCCACCTTCTGGATGAACTTCGTCACCTGCTCGTCGAAGTGATCATGCCCCACCTCCACGCAGTCAATGCGGCGGATGGTCTTCACCTTCAGCTTGCGGTCACTTTCCTTGGCGGCGACCTCCAGGGGCTTGTTCGGCTTTTCGATCAGCCGCTCCGTGGGCTGGTTGCGCACGGGCACCTTGAGATGCATCTCGACCTTGGCCGCCGCCGAGGAGGCAATGGGATTGACCGGATGCACCTCGCCGGCGGTGGGCAGCGAGTCGGTGGACGAGGCGCGGGTGCCCGGCGAACCGGCGGCCGGGATGGTGATCGTCTCGTTGCAGGCGGGGCACTCGATTTCCGAGCCGGCGGCGGTGGCGTCCACGGCCAGTTCCTGTTCGCACTTGGGGCAGTTGAAGATGATGTCCATAGGCTGGGATTCCAATGCCAAGAGTAGAAACCGGGGCGTGCGGAAACCAGCAAATTTTCCGCCGCCCGCTGGCCTTCCCGCGGCCTGAAAGTCTGCGTTTTCGTGCGGAAACGTGGCACTGCTCCCCCATGCCCTTGCCGGGGCATGCTCTACAACGGCCAGGTCCCCTCGCTCGCGGATTTCGCAATCCGGCGGCTTCCGTTCCCAAAGTTCAGGACGGGGTTTGCCGGGTGCGGAAGAATTCCACGGTGTCGCGCAATCCGTCACGCAGGTTGCCCTGCGGCTGGAAGCCGGCTTCGCGCAAGCGGTCCACCGCCGCCATCGAGTGTTTCACGTCGCCGGGCCGCTCGGGAGCGTATTGAATCACCGACCGCGACTGCGTCAGCGCGCAGATGTTCCGGGCGAGGTCGTTGATGGTGATGCGCCCGCCGTAGGCGACGTTGAACACGCCGGTGGCCGGGGATTGCGTGGCGAAGAAGGCGTTGGCGGCGGCGATGTCCTTCACGTAGATGAAATCGCGCGTCTGCTCGCCGTCGCCGAAAATGGTGATGGGTTCGTGCCGCAGCGCGCGGTGGATGAAGATGGGCACGGCGGCGGCATACTGGCTCTTCGGGTCCTGGCGCGGGCCGAAGACGTTGAAGTAACGCAGGCTGGCGGTGGCGAGGCGCCTCTCCGCGGTGAACATCTTGCAGTAGTATTCGCCGTCGAGCTTGGTGATGGCGTAGGGGCTTTTCGGCTCGGGAAACATCGTCTCCACCTTGGGCACCACCGGATTGTCGCCGTAGATGGCGGCGGACGAACTGAGCACGAGCTTCTTCACGCCGGCCTGCGCGGCTTCCTCGAGGACGATGAGCGTGCCCCGCGTGTTGATCTCATCGCACTCGAGGGGTTTGGCCATGGACTCCGGCACGCTGATCATGGCGGCCAGGTGAAACACGTAATCCACGCCCTGCATCGCGCGGCGCACGGCGTCGCGATCGAGGATCGAGGCTTCGATGAACTCATGCGCGAACCCGGCGAGGTTGTGCCGGAAGCCCGAGCGGAGGTTGTCGAGCACGCGCACCTCGGCGCGGCCCTGGAAGTGTTCGACGATGTGGCTGCCGATGAAGCCGGCGCCGCCGGTGACGAGGATGCGCATGGTTTTAGAGCGAGGCGACGAGCCGGTTCATCTCCGCCTCCTGTGCGGCGATGGACTCGACGAGTTTGAACTGGGTGCGGCAGCGGTCGAGGTTGTGGCCCTCGCGGTGGACCTTGAAATACACGTCGCCGGCCAGAAAATCGGTGAGGAAACGCAGACCGATCTCAAAGGTGATCAGCTTGCCGGCCACGGGCAGCAGCCGTTTCTCGTCGGGCGTGAGAAAGCCGCCGGCGGTTTCGAGATAGCCGCGCACCAGGGCCTCAAACATCGGGAACTGCATCCGCACCTTGGACAAATCCTTCTCGTCCTCCTTGGCGGGGCTGGTGGTGGTGCGGACCATGTCCCCGAAATCATACAGCGCGAGGCCCGGCATCACGGTGTCGAGGTCAATCACGCAGATGCCCTCGCCCGTGGCGTCGTCGAGCATGACGTTGTTGAACTTGGTGTCGTTGTGCGTGACGCGCTCCGGCAGGTTCGCGTCCAGCAGCACGGCGGTGAGCGCCTTGTGGCGGAGGGCAAATTCGATCTCCGGCTGCGCGAGCGCGGCGCGTTTCGCCACGTCCGCCGCGAGCGCGGCCTCGAAGGCCGCGAACCGCTTGGGCGTGTGGTGGAAATCGGGAATGGTGTCGTGCAAACGGGGGGCGGGCAGGTCGGCCAGCAGCTTCTGAAACTGGCCGAAGGCCCGGGCGGCCTTGAACGCCTGGTCGGTGGATTCCACGGCGTCGTAGGTGCGCGCCTTTTCGATGAACAGGTAGGCGCGCCAGTGGTTGCCGTCGGCGTCCACATGCCAGTTCCGGCCCGCGCGGGTGGGAATGAGCGTCAGCACGCGGCGGGTGGCGTCGGGCTGCCCGGCGACCTTCGCCGCGAGGTGGGCGGTGACGCGCTCGACGTTCTGCATGAGCGCGGCGGGCTGCTTGAAGATGTTGTGGTTGATGCGCTGGAGGATGTAGCGCACCGGCGTGCCGGCCTGGTGAAACAGCGCGCAGTAGGTGTCATTGATGTGCCCGCTGCCGTAAGGCTCGGCGGAGACAAATTCACCGTGGATGACAAACTGCGCGGCCACGGCGCGCACGTCGTGTTTGAGGGTTTTTTGCATAACCGGGAAAAATCAGCGGGCCGCGAACCGCAGCCAGCCCCATTCGGCCTGGCTGTGAAAGTCCTCGCGCGGGTGCGGCGAGGTTGAGGAAATGACGGGTTCCGCAACCCCGCGGGTGTAATCGTAGCGGCTGAACGAGAACCGCCAGCCCTCGTCCGGGGCCGGGCCGGGCCGGCCGGAAATCACCTCGGCGGGAATTTCCGCCAGCAGGCTCCAGCGCGCCTGCGCGGGTTCGAGCCACACGGTCGAGGTGAACACCTCCCCCGGCATGAGAAACGGCTCGAAAATGTTCTCCCGCTGCGCAGCGCGCAGGGTGGCAGTGTTGGGGATGCTCAACTGGAGGCGCAGGTTCTTCGGGGTGATGTGAAACTCAAAGTAGGCCGTCCGCGTGACCGCGCGGAGGAAGATTTCAAACGTGTCGCCCAGTTCCCACATGCGTTGATTGTGGCCGGTGGCCGCCGTGTGAATGTCGTGGTCGGTCAGCTCGGCGAACACCAGCAGTGCGTCCGCCCGCCAGCCGGTGCGCACGGTGCCGGGCGCAAAACCTGGCGACGGCGCGGGCCGCCACGCCTGGCCGAGTGCCAGCGGCGTCGCCTGCGCGAACGCCTCCCGCGTGGCCGCGAGATCCGCTGGATCAAACATCGGCAGCGGGCGGCAGGTCACACGCGGACCGGGTCCGTCCTCCACCAGGGCGTGAGGGGTGGCGGGCATGGCGGGTTCAAAACTGTTGCCAGTCCGGCTTGTGGCGATAGACCCAGCGGTAGTAATCGGCCTTCTTGAGCCGGCGGGCGGCCGGTTCATCGAGGCAGACCTTCGTGACGGGGTGCATTTGCAGCGCGGAGGCCGGATTCATCGCCGTGATGGGGCCTTCGACGGCTTCGGCAATCGCCTTGGCCTTCTTCGGCCCGAACGCGAGCAGCACGATCTGGCGCGCTTCCATGATGGTGCCGATGCCCATCGTGATGCAGTGATAGGGCACCTCGGCGGGCGAGTTGAAGAAGCGGGCGTTGTCCTTGCGGGTCTGCTCGGTGAGCGTCTTGATGCGGGTGCGGGAGGCGAGCGACGAGGTCGGCTCGTTGAAGCCGATGTGCCCGTCGGTGCCGATGCCGAGCACCTGAAGGTCAATGCCGCCGGCGTCGCGGATGCGGCGCTCGTATTCCGCGCAGAACTTCGGGATGTCCCGCGTGTTGCCGTCGGGGATGTGGACGTTCTTCTTTGCGATGTTCACGTGCCGGAACAGGTTTTCCCACATGAAGGTGTGGTAGGACTGCGCGTGGTCGCGGGGCAGGCCGACGTATTCGTCGAGGTTGAACGTGGTGACGCGCCGCCAGTCGAGTTTCATGGCGATCAACTGGCGATACAATCCCAGCGGCGTGCTGCCGGTGGCCAGGCCGAGGACGGCGTTGGGCTTCTCGCGCAGGAGCCGGGCGATGAGTCGGGCGGCGACGGCGGTGGCCGCCTCGGCCGTGGGCTGGATGATGATTTCCATCAGGCGACCCCCAGGCGCTTGCCGAGACGCGCGCGCACGTCGGCCTTGAACTCGTCAATCAGGCCGAAGACGTAGTTCAGGATGTCGAGGGACTCGTCGGCCACGAGCGGCGAGAGGTCCATGCCAAAGATGAGTTGCGTGGTCTTATCGGTGGCGTGCGACTCGAAGAAGGTGGCGTTGGCCGCGCGGCGGCCCTGGGTGGCCAGGTCGTAACGCTTGCCGCCGGCGATCTGGGAATCGAACACGCCGTTCAGCGCCGCGGCGAGGTTGTCACGCCCGCTCACGTCCATGAGGAACTTCTTCGCGTCCGGCATCCAGTCGAGGTTGCGCCAGACCTCGCAGCCGACGACCTGTTTGGGCCGCTGATCGCGGGGCAGTTCGCGCATCGCCTGCAAGGCGGCCACCACGACGCCGATGTGCGTGTCGTGCTTGTCGGCGGGGTTGTGGGTATAGACGATGTGCGGCCGGGTGACGGCGAGGATTTCCTTCAGGTCGTTCTTGAGCGCCGGGTCGGTCGCGCTTTTCACGGCGCTGCTCGGGTAATCGAGTTGGATCATCGCGGCATACTGGCCGAGGAGCGCGGCGGTGCGCTGCTCCTGCTTGCGCACGGCCATCATCTGCGCGTCGGTGAAATGCGCGTAGGGGCCGGTGCGGGCGCTGCCGGAACCGTTGGTGCAGGTGACGCCGCCGAACCACTGGTCGGTCTTCCCGAAGCATTGCAGGATGCCGTGGAAGGCCATGAATTCGAGGTCGTCCTGGTGCGCGCCAACCCCGAGATGAGTGATGCGCTGGAGGGCCGCCGGCAACGGCTGGCCGTCGGGGATGTAGATGTCCGCGGTGGGCTGATGCAGTTTCATGAGCGTTCTCCTTTCCGGGTTATTTGCGGGTCATGGGCAGGCTGGCGGCGGCCACGGCCTGGCCGACGCGGCGGCTCTTTTCATCCGGCACATGCAACTGGATGCGCGCGGCCACCTCGGGGAATTCGCGTTGCAGGACTTCGCGCGCCTTCGCGATGACGATGTCGCCGCCCTGGCCGGTGGTGACGCGGCCGAGGATGAGCATGTGGTTGAAGTCGTAGAAGTCGGCGTAGTGCGGGATGGTGTAGCCAAGATAGACGCCAATGGTCTCGTAGATTTTGGCCGCGCGCTGGTCGCCGCGCGCCATGAGTTCCTGCACCTGTTTGAGGCGCTCGGGCAGGCCCGGATCGCGCGGTTCGATGCCGGCGGCGGGCAGGAGCTTGTTGACGGCCTGCTGCGAGAAATACAGCGCGCCCACGCCGGTGTCGCCGGACCATTCATCAGCGGCGGCGGCGGGGTTGTAATCCACCGGGGCGAAGGCCAGTTCATTCAGCCAGCCGAGGATACGGCCCTTCTTGTCCATGAACCCGCCCGCTTCGCTCGACCCCATGGCCACACCGAGCATGCCCTTCTCGCCGAGCGAGAGTGCACCGGCAAGGGCGGTGACGTCGCCGTCGTTCATCACGACGAGCGGCACGCCCCACTCCTTCTGCACGCGCTTGAAAACTTTGGCCGCCTGCGGGTAGAGCTTCGGCGGGATCGAGCGGAGCAGCGAGGCGACGCGGATTTCGTTGTCCACGATGATGCCGGCGGAGCTGCCGCCGATGGCGTCCACGCGGGGCAGGTTCGCCGCCGCCCGGTGCAGACCGGCGGAGATGTGGTGGTAATGATACTCGGGATTGTCGGCCTTGGTGGGCGCCCACGGCGTCTCTTCGGTGAACACCGCCTCGCCGTCCACGACCGCCGACACCTTGTAATCACTGGCGCCGAGGTCGAAGCCAATGCGGCAGCCCTTGAGGTGCCCGCCGGCGGGCAGTTGCATGTCTTTCGCCTTGGGCACGCGCGCGGGCGTGGTCAGCACCACCTGGAACTTTTTCCCGTAGGCGCGCTCCATCATCTCGCAGTCAAACTTGCGCGCGCCGCGGATGGAATACGTCTTGCGGATGAACTCGCCGATGACCTTGGGGCCGCCGAAATGCAGCTTCCAGCCGCCCCGCGCCCAGAGCAGGAACTTCACGATGCGCTCGACGTAGCGGAAGGTTTCCGCGTCGCCGCCGGGGCGCACAACGGTTTCAAAGCGCGACACGAGACCGCGTTCGCGCTCGAGGCCGAGCACGAGCGGAACGGCGTCCTTGCCGGCGCGGACGGACTGCACATAGGCGCGGTTGCAGAGCACGGCGGGCTGGAAGCCGGGGTCCAGCGGCGCGGGGATGGCGGGGGTGACTTTGAGTGATGACATAAGCGATGCGGGTTTGATGGTTGCGGTTTATTTGCGGCCCTCGAAATGTTCCTCAATCTCCTCGAGGGTTTTGCCCTTGGTCTCCGGCAGGAAGAACGTGGCGGTGATGAAATACACCACGGTGCAGCCGGCGAAGAAGAAGAAGACCGTGCCGTAGCCGAACTTGCCGACCGTCGGCAGGAACACGGCGGCGATGAGCGTCGAGACGGCCTGGTTGATCAACAGGGCGATGGCCATGCCGTTCGAGCGGATGCGCGTGGGCATGAGTTCCGAAAGCGCCAGCCACACGCAGACGCCCGGCCCGACGGCGAAGAACGCCATGAAGCAGAAGATGAAGATCGCCGTGGTCCAGCCGTGCCGTGTGCTGGGCACCGGCGAGATGAGCGCGTTTTCAATCTTCAACGGCGCGGTCCGCGCGGCATCGAGGTTGCCGAACGGGTTGCTGAAGAAGGCGACCACCTTGTTCGCGGGCACGCAACTTTCGCGGTTCACCTTCAGCTCGGTGAGTTTGAAATCGGAGCGGACGACGCGCGTGGCGGCGCGGAAATCGCCGTAGGAGTAGATGACAATCAACGACCGGGCGTCGGTCTGTCCGGGCGCGGCGGTCATTGACGCCGCCTTGTCACCCAGGAGCGCGGTGGCGGTGGCGGAGTTGAAGTTTAGTTCAAGCGTCTGGTCCGGCGTCACCAGCGCCTGGACGGCGGGGGCCACGTCCACCCGCTGTTTCTCCGTGCGGGTGAACATGAACGCGGTGCAGAGCAGCGACACGATGATGCCCGCGCTGCCCAAGGACAGGAGGAACTTGCGGCCCTTCTTGTCCACCAGCATGACGCCGATCATGGTGACGAGGAAGTTGACGGCGGTGAGGATGACGTAGCCCCAGTGCGCGCCCACGTCCGTCAGGCCGGCCTGCAGCAGGATGGTGGCGTTGTAGCCGATGATCGAGTTGACGCCGGTGGCCTGATTGCAGGCGAGGATGATGCACGCCAGCAGAAATGGGATGACATACTTGCGGCGCAGCAGCGATTCCTTGATCTGCTGGCCGGTCGAGGTGGTCTTGCGGCGTTCCTCGGCGAGGATTTCCTCCATCTCGCGCAACTCGACCTCCGCCTGCTCCGGCGTGCGGGACCGCAACAGCGCGGCGCGCGCCTCCTCCTTGCGGCCCTTGCGGAACAGCCAGCGCGGCGACTCGGTGACCAGGAAGCCGCCAATGACGAACAGGATGCCGGGCGGCAGCGAAACCCAGAAGATGCTGCGCCAGGCGAGGTTCTTGGCGTTGAACAAATCCTCCTTGGTGGCGGTCGCGGCCTCGACGGATTTCTCGATGCCGTGCAGCCAGCCGCTGAAGGCCATCGCAATCAGCGCCGCCGCGAGGATGCCCAGCGTGAGCAGCCATTGGAAAACCGCCGTGCCCCGCCCGCGATTGGCCGCCCCAAGACATTCGGCCAGATAAAGCGGCACCGCCACGCCGATGAACCCGGCGCTCATGCCCTGCAACAACCGGCCCAGCACCAGCGGGGTGAACCCGTGCGCCAGCGCGATGATCGGGATGCTCAACACGAACAACATTCCGCTCAACAGCATCAGCGGCTTGCGGCCCATCCAGTCCGCCAACTGACCCGAGAACGCCGTCGAAAGCACGCTCCCCGCCAGCACCGCCGCCACCACGAACGACAACTGCCCCGCGTTCAGGCCCGACGTGGCCTCCAGATACGGCAGCGCGCCGGCGATGATGCCGACGTCAATGCCGTAAAGCAGACCGCCGAGGCCGGCGACGATGAGGAGGAAACGATTGTAGCGGGCCTGTGCGGCGCCCGTGCCCGTCGGGTTGGTGCTCATGCTGAAGTTCGAGTTGTGCGTTTCTGGTCGCGACGCCCGGGCGTCACCCGGGGCAACGCGAATTGGTTTCGGGGTCGTTTCGGCGGCGACGCTAGGCCCCGGCGCGCCCGGCGTCAAGCCTGTTTAGCGGGTGCTAAATAGGATAAATCTACGGCAAACGACCAAGGTTCGCGGCGCGGCGGCAGGGACTTGGGCGTGCGGCGGCAATCGCGCGGGAAGTTTCCGGAACCATCCTGGGCCGAACATCGAACATCGAACATCCAACATCCAACGACCAACATCCAACGACCAACATCCAACGACCAACATCCAACGACCAACATCCAACGACCAACATCCAACGACCAACATCCAACGACCAACATCCAACGACCAACTGCGAAGCGCGGGCGGGGCGCAGTCCCTTGGATGTTCGATGTTGGGCGTTGGAAGTTGGATGTTTCCTCTTCGCTTCAAATCAGCCAGCACCGAGACTCGGTTCCGGGCGACTTTCAGCCCCCCACATTTTCCAACACCCAGTTGAGATACCGCTTCGCCCCGCCCCGCACGTCCAAGACCAGAAACTCTGGCGTATCGTAGGGATGCGCGCCGGTAATGAGCTTCTCCAACGCGGCCAGACAAGCGCGGCGGGTTTTGAGAAGGAGCAGAATTTCCCGGGCGGATTCCAGCTTGCCCTGCCACCGATAGTGCGATTCGACGCCGGGCACGAGGTTCGCGCAGGCAATCAGGCGGTGTTCCAGCGCCAGCCGCGCCAGCCGGCGGGCCACCGCGCGGTCGGGCGCGGTGACGAGGACAACGACAACGGAACCAGCGGCTTTCATGGCGGCAAACGTGCCCCGGCGGCGTTTGCGGTTCAATGCGGAAGGCGTTGACGGGCGAACGCCGCCGGGCCTTAATCGCCTCATGAAGACGTTTGCCTGGTTCCTGTGTTTGCTGCTGTTGGCCGGAACGCTGGCCGGGTGCGCGCGCCGTTACAACATCACCACGACCGGCGGGCGGACGATCACCACGCAGGGCAAGCCCAAATACGACGCGGCCAACAGTTGCTTCCACTTCACCGACGCGCGCGGCGAAAAGCGCACCATTCCGGCAGGCTCGGTCAGCAAGATCGAGCCGGCTTCGGATACGCCGAAGTCCTCGATCTTCAACCCCGAGATCGCGCGGTGAGGAATTTTTCGACGTATTTGCCGAGCAGGTCGCCCTCGAGATTCACGTAATCCCCCACCTTGCGTTCGCGCAGGGCGGTCACCTCGTAGGTGTGCGGAATGATCCAGATGCGGAAGCCCTGCCGCGTCACGGCCGCCACCGTCAGGCTGATGCCATCCACGGCCACCGACCCCTTGAACACGATGTAACGCCGCACCTCGGCGGGGGCGGCGATGTCGAGGACGTGGTCCTGGCCCAGCCGTTCCCATTTGGTGATGCGCCCGAGGCCGTCCACGTGGCCGGTGACGAAATGCCCCCCCAGTTCGCCGTTGGCGCGGAGGGAGGGTTCGAGGTTCACGAGCGAACCGGGTTTGGCGAACTGGAGGTTGGTCCGCCGCCACGATTCCTGCAGCAGATCGAACTGCGCCAGCCGCGCTGCGCCGCGCCGGAAGACCTTCACGGCCGTGAGACAGCAGCCGTTGACGGCCAGGCTGTCGCCGACCTTGAGGCCGCGCAGGGCGAGGTTGCCGCGCAGGGTGAGTTCGATGGATTTGGCGGTCGGGCGGATGCGCTCGACCGTGCCGGTTTCAATGACGATGCCCGTGAACACGCGGGGATGTTGTGGCGGGCGGCGGGCGGCGGCAAGCGCACGGGCGGGGCCAACCCAATTTTACCAGCGCCCGGTTCGCCTTGAACAAATTCACCAATTTTATCGCCGCACCAACTGCGGAAAACCCCTCACCCCGTCCCTCTCCCCACCGGGTGGGGAGAGGGGGCCGAAGCCCGGGTGAGGGGACGGTCAACGACCCGACGGCTACCAGTTCATTTCAACCGCCCCAAGCCTGAAAGCCATGTCCCGCATCAATCCCCCGAGCCAACTTTCGCCGTCATCATCAAGTCGTTGCCGACCCGTCGCCAGCGCACGTCGGTCAGCCGCAGCAATTCTGCCCGTGACATTGCGCCCTCGCCCGCCACGGCCCGGCGCGCCTTCCGTCCGCCGAGAATCTTGGGCGCGTAGAAAAACACCACCCGCTGGGTGTGCCTGCCAAACAGGAACGCGGCATTCGTCTCGCCGCCGCCCTCGACCAGCAACCGCGTTACCTGCTCCGCACCCAGCTTCCGCAGCAGCCAGTCGAGGTCGAGGGGCGCGGAAGCCTGCCCCGCCCGCCGTCCGGCCCGAGCCAGCGGGGCCACGAGCACCCGCACGCGCCGGGCCAGTGCGGCCACCCGCCTCGCGGGTGAGCGTCGGCTGACGACAATCGTGGTCAGGCCGGCACATTCATCCGTCACCACCCGCGCCGTCAGCGGTGTGCGTGCCCGGGGGTCGAGGATGATGCGGCGCAATCGCGCGGGCGAGGGCGCGCCGGGACCACGCGCGGTCAATGACGGGTCATCGGCCAGAATGGTGTTCACGCCGACCAGGATGGCGTCACTTTCGCGCCTCAGTTGCTGTCCCACGCGGCGCGCGGCCTCGCCGGTGATCCATTTGGATTCGCCCTCCGCCGTGGCAATTTTGCCGTCCAGCGTCATGGCCGCTTTCACGGTGACGAAAGGCGTGCCGTGGACAATCCAGTGGTTGAAGGCCTCGTTCAGCCGCGCACCTTCGTCGGCCAGCACACCGGTCGTCACCTGGATCCCTGCCCGGCGCAAAATCGCAAAGCCCCGGCCCGCGTGCCGGGGATTGGGGTCCGTCGCGCCCACCACGACGCGGCGAATCCCGGCGGCGAGAATGGCCGCGGTGCAGGGCGGCGTCCGCCCGTGCGTGCAGCAGGGTTCGAGCGTGACGTAGAGGGTCGGGCCCCGCGCCGAATGGCCGCGCCGGGCGGCGTCGAGCAGCGCCTCGATCTCCGCGTGTGGTTCGCCGGCGCGCCGGTGCCAGCCCCGCCCGATTACCTCCCCGCGCTTGACGAGCACCGCGCCGACCATGGGATTGGGCGAGGTGCGCCCGCGCCGGGCCAGGCGCAACGCCAGACGCATGAAGTCCAGGTTCTGCGATGAGGCGGCGCGTTTCATCGGTGGCGAGCAAACCAAGTCCCGCCCGGCGGCGACAGAACAAACTGTCGGCGGACCTGGGGGCATCTCGTATTGTTGCAGATACGCGGGGCGGCAACGTCGGCGCGCGGACGGCCTCGTCCACAGCCACTACCGCACTCCCCGTTGCGCCCAGATTTTTCGCCGCCTTTGCCTGATAGCCACCAGCCTCCAGTCGCCACACCCCACGACCATCCATGCTGCTGCGGATGGGGACATCCGCGCTCCTTTCCACCGGCGCGGACAAGCCTCCATCCCGGCGAGAAACAAAGCCGCTCACGCGCCGGCCGGGCGTGGCGACTTTGCGTTTGCGCCGCCCGGCGCACGCCCGCATTGTGCGGCAGTTGGCCGCGCCATGAGTTCACCCCCGCCGTTCACCGCCATTGCCGCCGTCGCCTTGAATGGCGTCATCGGGCGCGGCAACACCATCCCCTGGCACCTGCCGGAGGATTTCAAATGGTTCAAGTCTGTGACGATGGGCCATGTGCTGGTGATGGGTCGGCGGACGTTTGAATCCATTGGCCGTCCGCTGCCGGGGCGCGAGACCATCGTGCTGACGCGGGGCGGTTGGACGCATCCGGGGGTGCGGACGGCAACGTCGCTGGACCAACTGCCGCTGGCTCCCGACGATCCCCGGCGGGTGTTCATTGCGGGCGGCGCGGAGATTTACCGGCAGGCGCTGCCGCGATGCGCCGAGCTGCTGCTGACGCGGGTGCGCCAAACGGTTGAGGGCGATGTTTTTTTCCCGCCCTTCGAGCATCTTTTCCAACTCGTCGAGACCCTTCGCGAAACGCCGGAGTTCGTCATCCTGCGCTACCGGCGGAAGGATTTGGAGTTGAGTTGTCCCGGGCCGACGCCGAAAGTGCGCGGCGATTCCGCGTCATGAAAAAAGCCGCCCCTCCACCGCCCATTCGCGTCGCCCTGGTCGAGGACGATCCCGGCGTGGCCGCGAACCTGGCTGCGCTGCTGGACAGCAGCCCCGGTTTTCAATGCGTGGGCCGTTTCCCGGACGGCCCGTCGGCGTTGAAGGCGTTGCCGGGCCTCGGCGTGGACGTGGTGCTGATGGACATCAACCTGCCCGGCATGCCGGGCACGGAATGCGTGCGCAAGCTCAAGGCGGTGGCGCCCCGGCTGCCGGTCTTGATGCTCACGGTGTATGAAGAGACGGAGCAGATTTTCAAATCCCTCATGGGCGGGGCGACGGGGTATCTGCTCAAGCGCACTCCGCGGGACAAACTGCTCGAGGCCATCCGCGAAATCCACCAGGGCGGCGCGCCCATGTCGCGGCAGATCGCCCGGCGTGTGGTGCAATTCTTCCAGCAGATTGAGCAGATGCCGCCCACGGCGCGTCCCCAGCCCGAACTGGCCAGCCTGACCGAGCGCGAGCGCGAGGTGCTCGCCTGCCTGGCCAAGGGCTATGCCTACAAGGAAATCGCCGAGCAGTTGCAGATCAGCTTCGAAACGGTCCGCACGCACCTCCGCACCATCTACGAAAAACTCCACGTCCACAGCCGCACCGAGGCGGTGCTGAAATACCTCGGGCGGTGAACGTGCGCCCGGCTCAACGGGCAAACGTGACTTCGACCTTCAGTTCCAGCCGCAGCGGCGCATCCGGGGCGGTGAGGGCGTTGGTGACGACGTAGGGGAGCGTCACGGTGCGCGCGCCCGGTTCGGGACTGCCCGGCGCCTTGAGTTCGAGGAGCACGGTTTTTCCGCCCGCCAGGGTCAGCGACGGTGGCAGGGTGAGGCCCGCAACGGTGCCCGCGCGTTCCAGGCGGAAGCTGACGTCCGAGTCGTTGTGAATCTGCACATAGACCCGGCCTTTGCCGCGGAGCGTCACGGCCGGATTCAGCACCCGCAACGACCCTTCCACCAGCGGGCGCACGAACTGTTCTTCGCCGAACAATCTGCCGCCCGAATACACCGCCGTGCGCCGGGCGAACAACGCCTCCTTGATGGACTCCGCCGTCCGCTCACGCGCGAACACCAGCGTCAGGGGCCGGTGGTCGCCGGCGTGCAGGTGGTAATCCATCTGGATCGGCTCGTGGATGTCGGAGTTGCCGAACACCGCGAGATTGCGCGCGCGCGCCCAGCCGTGGGCCTCGGGATAGTAGGCGCGCTCGTTGACGATCTCGATGCCGTGCAGCAGGTCTTCCGCAACCAACTCCGAGTGCTCCGGGAACCATTGCACCTTGCCGTCCTTCAACTGCGGTTCCCAGCCGGGGTGATTCCAGAAGATGAACGCGCCCTGCGCCCGCGCGGCGCGGAGGGCGTCCCGCCAGTTGCCCGTGGCCAGCGGCATTGAGTTGGTCAGGAAGATCGCGTTCAGATGGCCGGGCGGCATGCTGCGCGTGATCTCCGAGCCGCGGATGACGATGACATCCAGTTCGTCGCCCCGCCCGCGCGCGAGGTCGGTGGCGCGGTTGTGGTTGGTTGAGACGTCCGCCTTGTGCGGCTGGTATTCGATGTGGTCGGTGATGGCGATGGCATCCAACCCTTCGCGCCAGGCCTCCTCCGCCCGCACCGTCGGCCAGACCAGGCCGTCCGAAAAGATGGTGTGGATGTGGAAATCGCACTTGAGCGTGCGGTAGCCGGGGAGGTCCGGCAGCCGCACCGGCGTGCGGGCGCGTGTGACCGGTTCATGCGCGGCCAGAGGGAGGGCGGCGGCAACGACGAGCAGGGCGAACAACGGCTTCATGCGGGCCACCGTAGGCAAAGCCCCCATGCGGAACAACACTCAAGCGCGACACGGGCGACCCAACAACTCCATCGCCGTTTCCGTCAGGCCCTCCATGCTGATGCCGTAATGCCGGAAAATGTCGGCCTGCGAACCCGGGACGGTCTCTTCATCGGGCAGCCCGACAATGCGGAAGGGTTTGGCGACGCCGGCTTGCAACAGCGTGGCCGCCACCGCCTCGCCCAGGCCGCCGTGGACGCTGTGTTCCTCCACCGTCACCACCGCGCGGCACTCGCGCCCGGCCCGCAGGATGGCCTCGGTGTCGAGGGGTTTGACGGTATGAACCGACAGCACGCGCGCCTCGATGCCAAGCGCGGCGAGTTGCGCGGCGGCCAGCACCGCGTGAACAACGGTCTCGCCGGTGGCCAGGAAGGCGACGTCCCGGCCGTCGCGCAGCGGGATGGCCTGGCCGACCTCGAATTTCGTTGCGGCAGGGTGCAGGTCATACATCGGGGCCTTGCCGAAGCGCACGAACACGGGCTTGGCCGCCCGCGCGGCGAACCGGATGGCCGCGCGCGCCTCGAAATTGTCCGCCGGGACGAGGAGGGTGAGGTTGTGAATCGCCCGCAGCGCCGCAAGATCGTGGAGCGAATGATGCGTGCTGCCGAGCGCGCCGTAGCTGACCCCGGCGCTGATGCCAACCAACACCGCCGGCACATCCGAGTAGCAGACGTCGTTCTTGATCTGCTCCAGCGCCCGCGCGGTGAGGAAGCAGCTCGGCGACACGCCGAAGGCCTTTTTTCCACAGGCGGCCAGACCGGCGGTGATGCCGACGAGGTTCTGCTCCGCGATGCCGACCTCGACGATCTGACCGGGCAGGGCTTTGCCGAAGGGCGCCAGTTTTCCCGAGCCGCGCGAATCGCTGGTGACGGCGACGATATCGGGATTGACCCGCGCGAGCTCTTCCAGCGTGGCCGCGAACTCATCGAGATTGGCGCGGCCCATTTTGAGGCCGAGCCTTTCCGCCATTGCTTTGGCGGCGGGCGTGAACATGGAGGGGGCGGGCGCGCTCATTTGGCCTTCCTTAATTCCGCCTCGGCCGCGTCCAGTTCGGCCAGGGCCTGCGCAAGTTCGGCGTCCGAGGGCACGCCGTGATGCCACTTGGCGACGTTTTCCATGAAGCTGACGCCTTTGCCTTTCACCGTGTTGGCGATGAGGAAGGTGGGCTTCCCCGGCTCGGGCGGGGCGGTCAAGGCGCTGGTGAGCGCGGCGTAATCGTGCCCGTCCAGGGTGCGGACAGACCAGCCGAAGGCGCGCCACTTGTCGGCCAGCGGTTCGTTGCTCATGACCTCGCGGGTGGGACCGGTGATTTGCAGCGTGTTGTGGTCGAGGATAGCCACCAGATGATCCAGCTTGTAATGCGCGGCGGCCAGGGCGGCCTCCCAGTTCGAGCCTTCCGCCAGCTCCCCGTCGCCGAGCAAGGTGAACACGCGGAAACGCGCTGCCGCACTTGGACGTTGGAGGTTGGACGTTGGAGGTTGGAGGTTCCCGTCGTCCATCTTCGCGGCGAGCGCCATGCCGACGCAGATGGGCAGGCCGTGGCCGAGCGCGCCGGTGTTCATTTCGATGCCGGGAATGTGCCGCGTGGGATGCCCGACGAAGTGCGACTGGTAACGACAAACCGTGTCCAGCTCGGACGCCGGGAAAAAGCCGCGGTCCGCCAGCACGACGTAGAGTGCCTCGACCGAATGGCCTTTGCTTTGCACGTAACGATCGCGCGTCGGGCTGGTGAACGTCTGGGGCGAGACGTTGAGCACGCGGTTGTAGAGGACGTTCAAGATGTCCAGGCAGGACAACCCGCCACCGGTGTGGCCCGCGCCGGCGTGATGAATGACCCGCAGCAGCGCGCGGCGCAGAGCGACAGCTTTGAGCTGGAGTTCGTGGTCGGTCATGGATGCAAATTCGAATGACGAATCACGAGTGACGAGGCGGAAAATCCGAATGGCGAAATTCGAAGATCGAAACATCGCTGCGAAGCATCGAGCTTGAATTTGCAATCCAATTTTGTTTCGGATTTCGTCATTTGTGATTTCGGATTTCTATTTGCGCCAGATCGCACTGAAAATCAGATTCAGTTCCCGCGCTTCCTGCCACAAGACACGCGCCTCGGCTTTCAGAGCTGGTTCAGCAGTGGCGATCATGCGCAGGAAGAAACGCGTCTCTTTCGCCTCTTTGCGGCAAGTGCCGATCTTGTGTTTGAAATCTTTGCGGGAGACACTGTCGTTTGCTTCACAGTAGTTGGCGCCAACGCTTGTGCCGGCACCGACCAGTTGGTCAATCAGGCGGTTGTTGACCGGATTGAACGGAATCTTCTTCGCGAAACGGATTATGGCTTCCCCAAAACGCGCGGTGCGATCCTCCAAATCGAATTTTGACGTGCCGGCGGAATCTCCCTCGCGAAGTTCGCCCACACCACTCCCGGCAGGAACGCCCCAGAATTTCTCCTCCTGACGCTCCGGATCCCAAGCCGGGTTGTCAAATTCGTCAATCATTCTCGCAGACCTCGTTTCGAACTTCGCCATTCGTCATTCGAATTTCCTCGTGTCCCACCCGAAATAATTCCCGAACGCCTCGGCCAGAATTCCCGCCGAGTGCGATTGCGTCATGACGACGTGATGCTCGAAGCCCTTTTCGCAGACGTGACGCAGGACCTTTTGCAGGTTCGGCACTTTGGCCACGGCGCGGTTGCCGAAGGTGTCGAGCGGGTCGTTGGTGAGTTCACCCTCGCCAACGTAGCAGCGGATTTTGCCCTCGGCATCGGCGGTGGTGATGCGGCCGTAGGTCAGCGGGCCGGCGGGCGTGCGACCGTCGAGCGCGCCGTAGGTGTTTTCCACGGCGAGAATGCTGCCGAGGATCGGTGCGTTGGAAATCTTGATGTCGGGCAGGAAGGATTTCGCCCAGTTGCCGCAGTGGAAGAGCACGCACTTGTCGTCGTCGTCCGCGTAGTTGTTGTTCCAGTCCACGAGCGCGGCGGGCGTGCCGCCGGCCAGTTGCATGGCATACATGGTGAGCACGCCGGTGACGTCCACTTCGCAGGCGCTGGGCATGAACTTCTCGCTCATCATGCTCATGAGCGTGCAGACGTTGCAGCCGAAGTTCGCCTGCACGGAGGTCCAGCATTGGATGGCGGTGGCGTCGAGGTGATTGGCGGCCACCCAGGCTTCCAGGGCCACGCCCATGCGGGCCATTTGGAGGAGTTTATCGTCCGGCACCCCGGGCGCGGGAGCGTAGCCCTGAATCTCCGCCAGCTTGGATCGGACCGATTTGTCGGAGGCGCCCAATTTGTTGGCGGCGGCGATGATTTCTGAAAGGTCAATTGTGGTCACGCTGATGCCGTGGCGCTCCAAAATTTTCTCCGAGTAGCGCACCGTGTTGAACGCCCCGGGCCGCGCGCCGACCGCGCCGAGGCGAACGCCGCGCAGGCCGTTCACCACGCGGCAGACG
>JBKBTZ010000048.1:0-24012 GCA_046290825.1 Limisphaerales bacterium | reverse complement strand
GTTTCAGAGCCGGTTGTCTAGCCAATTCTTTTTCCCGCTTCCCATCGGCCCTTTCCCTCTGCCAGCCAAACGCCCTAGGGGACCCGCTTCCCCAAAGATTCCACCCCTGACAAATTCGCCCGAATTTGCTTTGCTGGCGGCATGGCCAGCGTTTCTCTCGTTCGTATTGCCCGTCACTGCGACGCGCTGCTGCGCATTCGCGAGATCCACGACTACCCGGGCGCGGTCAATGGGTTGCAGGTGGAAAACCGGGGCGCGGTCACCAAAATCGCCGCCGCCGTGGACGCCTCGCCCGCGACAGCCCGCAAGGCCATCGCCATCGGCGCCGATCTGCTGGTCGTGCATCACGGACTGTTTTGGAGTCCGCGCCAGCCGTGGACGGGCACGCATTACGCGCTGATGCGGCTGCTGCTGGAGGGCAATCTGGCGGTTTACAGCGCGCACCTACCGCTCGACGCCCATCCGCAACTCGGCAACAACGCCCGGCTCTGTGCGGCGCTGGGATTTCGCGGGCTGCAGCCGTTTTTCGTCCGGGAAGGCACGCCCCTGGGCTGGCGAACGGCAACACGCCTGCGACGCGATGAGCTGGCCCTGCGGCTGGCCGGAGCGGTGGGCGGACGGGTGGAAGTGATTCCCGGTGGACCGGAAATCTGCCGCCGTATCGGCGTGGTCACCGGCGGCGCGGGCAGCGAGGTGAAACGAGCCTTCGAGGAAGGTGTGGACACGTTCATTACCGGTGAGGGGCCGCACTGGTCATTCGCCCTCGCCGAAGAACTGGGCATCAACGTGCTCTACGCCGGGCATTATGCGACGGAGACATTCGGCGTGAAGGCGCTCGCGGAAGCGTTGTCCCGCAAGTTCCGCGTGCCGTGGGTGTTCGTGGACCATCCGACCGGGTTGTAATCCCGGAACCGGACCGGCAACCGACCGATCGCGACGGGCGCGAAACTCGATGCGATTCACCAACGACTTCGACGCGGGGCGTCCCTGAAGGATCCCCACTCGCGCACGCTACCACTTCAATTCTCGCAACCGGCGGGCAACCTCCTCGGCATTGGCGCGGCTGTTAAAGCTGCTGATGCGGAAATAGCCCTCGCCCTGCGAGCCGAAACCGCTGCCGGGAGTGATGACGACGTTGGCCTCGTGGAGGATTTTGTCGAACGCCTGCCAACTGGTGACGCCCGCCGGCGTGCGGACCCAGATGTAGGGCGCGTTCTCGCCGCCATACACCTTCAACCCGGCCTTGCGCGCCCCCTCCCGGAGGATGGCGGCGTTCCCCATGTAATGCGCGATCAGTTCCTTGACCTGCTGTTTGCCCGCGGGCGAGTAGAGCGCCTCGGCAGCGCGCTGGATGATGTAGCTCACCCCGTTAAACTTGGTCGTCATGCGCCGCAGCCAGAGGGGATGCAGCGGTTTTGCCTCGCCGGCCTTCGTGTGGGCGAGGAGCGACTTGGGCACGACGGTGAAGGCGCAGCGCACGCCGGTGAACCCGCCGTTCTTCGAGAAACTGCGGAATTCGATGGCGCACTCGCGCGCGCCGGGAATCTCGTAGATGGAGTGCGGGATCGCCGGGTCGCTGATATAGGCTTCGTAGGCGGCGTCAAACAGGAGGATGGCCTTGTGTTCCAGCGCGTATTTCACCCATGCCTCCAGTTGGGCGCGGGTGGCCACGGCGCCGGTGGGATTGTTTGGCGAGCACAGATAAATCACGTCCACGTGCCGTTTGGGCGGCACCGGGATGAAGCCGTTTGAGGGACGGCACGGAAGATAGACGATTTTCGCGTAGGCCCCCGCCTCATTGGCCTCGCCGGTGTGGCCCGCCATGACGTTCGTGTCCACATAGACGGGATACACGGGATCGCTGATCGCGATTTTGTTTTTGTCGCCGAGGATGTCGAGGATGTTGCCGCAATCGCACTTCGAGCCATCGCTGACGAAAATTTCGTCGTCGGCGACGTCAAGACCGCGGTCGCGGTAGTCATTCTGGGCGATGGCGTGGCGGAGCCATTCGTAGCCCTGCTCGGGCCCATAGCCCTTGAACGTCTCCCGGACGGCCATTTCGTCCACAGCCTTGTGAAGTGCGGCAATGACGGCGGGCGGCAGCGGCTCCGTCACGTCGCCAATGCCGCAACGGATGAGGCGGCGGGCGGCCTCGGGATGGGCGTCGCAGAACGCCTTGACGCGGCGTCCGATCTCGGGAAAGAGGTAACCGGCTTTGAGTTTCAGATAGTGTTCGTTGAGCAGAGCCATGTTCGTGATGCGTGATGCGTGATCCGTAAAGCCATCTGCGGTCCGCAGATTGGGCGGGCGGACGGTAACGGAGCCGGGCCGGGCAGGCAATGAACTGGTAGCCCCATCCCGAATCGAACGGGAATCCAGCGTTTAGGAAACGCTTGCTCTATCCATTTGAGCTATGGGGCCGCCGCCGGGTCAGTATGGGAGGAACCGTCCTCCGCTCAAGGCGAACCTCCGGCCCCCGCGAGCGAGCTACCGTGCCAAACTCATGAAACGGCCCCGGTGGTTGTTTTACTTTTCCTTTGCGCACCGACTCAGCCGTTCGCGCACGATTGCTTCCCCCACCCCGCGCACCGCCACCACCTTGTGCCGGCTGGTGTGACCGCGCACGATTTCAACCTGGTTACGTCCACAACCCAAAGTATCCGCCAGCAACCGCGCCAAGGCCTCGTTGGCGGCGGCGTCCACGGGCGGAGCGGTCACGCGCACCCGCAGTTCCGCGCCAACCGGTCCCACCACTTCCGAATGAGCGGCGCGCGGCTGCGTTTTCACCGCCAGCCAGATGCCGTCCGCCCGAACCGAGAGCCAGTCTGCTGATCCCGTCATGCGGGGACGCATAGCGCGATACCGGGCGGGAGGCGAATCCTTTTCGCACCCGCACGGGCCTCCCCCGTATGTGCGATACCCCCGGCGGACGTGCTTCGGCTATCTCATGGCCGAACTGAAGCGGGCCGTTCGCCCGGTGTTTCCTCCATCAGCACGAACGGCGCTTCGCAACACATGAAAGCCCTCGTCAAAAGCAAGGCCGAGCCGGGTCTCTGGCTCGCCGACGTTCCCGAACCCCAAATCGGCATCAACGACGTCCTCATCCGCGTGGACCGCACCGGCATCTGCGGCACCGACCTGCACATCTTCAAATGGGATGCGTGGGCGCAGAAAACCATTCCCGTCCCGATGGTTGTGGGCCACGAGTTCGTTGGCGAGGTGGTCGCGGTTGGCTCCAACGTGAACGACTTCCGCGCGGGAGACGTGGTCAGCGCCGAAGGGCACGTCGTCTGCGGACGCTGCCGCAACTGTCTCGCCGGCCGCCGCCACCTCTGCGCCGACACCAAGGGCATCGGTGTCAACCGCACCGGTGCCTTTGCGGAATACATCGCGGTGCCGATGACCAACGTGTGGCATCACAAGCCGGACATTGACCGCGACGTGGCCTCGATCTTCGACCCGTTCGGCAACGCGGTGCATACCGCGCTTTCATTCGATCTACTGGGCGAGGACGTGCTGATCACCGGTGCCGGGCCGATCGGCATCATGGCCGTGGCCATCGCCAAGCACGCGGGGGCGCGCTTCGTGGTCATCACCGACGTCAACGATTACCGCCTCGACCTCGCGAAACGAATGGGCGCCGACGTGGCGTTGAATGTGAGCCGCGGTTCCCTGCGTGATGTGCAGAAGCAACTCGGCATGAAGGAGGGGTTTGACGTGGGTCTCGAGATGTCCGGCAGCCCGGCGGCTTTCCGCGACATGATCGAAAACCTCTGCCACGGCGGCAAAATCGCGCTGCTCGGCATCCCGTCCGGGGACATCGCGATTGATTGGAACAAGGTGGTGTTCAACATGCTCACGATCAAAGGCATCTACGGCCGCGAGATGTATGAGACCTGGTATAAGATGACCGTGATGCTGGAGAGCGGCCTCGACATCCGGCCCGTCATCACGCACCGCTTCCACTACACGGAGTTTCAAAAGGGGTTCGAGGTCATGCAGACCGGCCAGTCCGGCAAGGTCATTCTCGATTGGAAAAGCTCATGAGGAGGCGCCTGTTCCACTGGCTCTGCCTGCTGACGACGCTGGTGGTTTTGGCGCGGGAAGCGGAGAACCGGCCGTCACCCGACATCCGGCCCGCCCCCGCGCGGCTGCTCTTGTGCGGCATGGACGAGGTGTTTGTGGTGGATGCCGCCATGCTGACCTGCAACGGGCCGGTGACGAAACTTTGGAGCTGGCGCGCAAAGGACCGCGAGGAACTGCCGGCCGGGCTGCGGGGCGCGTTTGGCACCACTGATGAATGCAAGCCGGTGTCCGGCGGCCGGCAAATCCTGATCACCTCCTCGGGTGGCGGGTGCGCGCTGGTGGATTATCCCTCCGGCGCGGTCCGCTGGCACGGACGAGCGCACAATGCCCACTCGGCGGAGCTGCTGCCCAATCACCGGGTGGTGGTGGCTGCCTCGGTGGGGGCGGCGGGCAACCGGCTGCTGGTTTTCGACCTCGCCCGGCCCGGGGAACCGCTGACGGAAGCTTCACTGGAATCCGCGCACGGAGTCATCTGGGACGAGGCGCGGCAGTGCCTTTGGGCGCTGGGCTTCAGCACCCTGGAGGCTTACGAACTGCGCGACTGGCAGAGCCAAAAGCCCACGTTGCAACGGGTGGCGAGCCACCCCCTGCCCGACCCTGATGGACACGATTTGCAGGCTGTGCCGGGTAGCGACGATTTGCTGATCACCACTGGCGCAAAGGTCTTTCTGTTCGACCGCAACAACACAACGTTTCGCCCGCACCCGGAACTGCGTGACCGCGAGCATGTGAAGTCCGTTTCGATACACCCTGCGACCGGGCGCGTGGTGTTCGTGCAGGCGGAGGCCGGACGCTGGTGGAGCGGGACTTTGCGTTTTCTCAATCCCGCAGCGGAGACGGCCCTGACCGGCGAACGGATATACAAGGCGCGTTGGTTCTTGTCCCCGTCCGGCACGGCGATGAATTCAACCACCGGAGATCAGCCGCTTCTGACGGAGAATTAAACTTCTTCCCCCATGCATAAACAAACTCCTCCTGCTTCAGCCCCCCTGCTCCAACTCGTGGCCGCCCTGCCCCTGGTCATGGTCACGGCACTCTCTGCCGCCGAACTGCGCATACCCGCCCACACCGCTTATCTCGATCCCGACGTGAACGGGGCGCGCGTTTCCGAACGCTCCGGCATCACCGGGTGGCGCAACCCCGACCTCAAGGTGCTCTGGTTTGGGGAACTCAAGCAGCCCGGCGAAGTCACCGCCGCCCTTGAAATGCGCCTGCCCGCCGGGCGCGATTCCAAATTCCGGCTGACCGTCGCCGGCACCGCCCGCGAGGGAACCGCCACCGGTCGGAGCAACGAGGCGGTCCGCGTGGATTTCGGCGCGTTTCCGATTCCCGCCGCCGGTTATCAGCGATTCACCCTCGAATCCCTGAACCCGCCCGGCCAGCCCGCCGGCGATTTGTCGGCCCTGCTGCTGGCCGGGCCACCCACCGAGGGCGCGCATTTCAACCTCAAGGAGCGCCGCAACGCCGCTTCGGTGCATCTCACCTATCCGGTCCCCCCCGGCACCAACATTGAAGCGTTCTACTGCGAAGTCACGGCGGTGGACGATCCGGTCTGGACGTTCTACATGGCCTGCGGCTGGCATCGCGGCTATTTCGGGATGCAGGTCAACAGCCCCACCGAGCGCCGCATCATTTTCAGCGTCTGGGACAGCGGCAACGAAGCGGTGGACCGCGGCAAGGTGGCGGACGAAGACCGGGTGACCCTCGTGGCCAAGGGCGAAGGCGTTTATTCCGGCGACTTTGGCAACGAGGGCACGGGGGGACACAGTCATTTGAAATACCTTTGGAAGACCGGCGAGAAGCAGCGGTTCTACGTCACCGCCAAACCCGTGGACGCCACTCACACCATCTTCTCCGGCTACTATTTCCACCCCGACAAGCAGGCGTGGATGTTGATTTCAAGCTGGAAGGCTCCCAAGGACGGCGGCTGGCTCAAGCGTCCGCACAGCTTCTCGGAAAACTTTGTCGGCGCGAATGGCCATCTCCGCCGCAAGGCACTTTTCGGCAACCAATGGATGCGCACTCCGGACGGCAAATGGATTGAACTGACCACCGCCACCTTCAGCCACGATGCCACCGGGCGCGGCGACCGGCTGGACCGTTTCATGGGCCTCGAGGACGGGCAATTCTTTCTGTCGCACGGGGGCTTTGTGCCCGGCCGCAGCAACCCGGGCGACCGCCTGCAACGCCCGCCCACAGACCAGCCGCCCGCTGACATTCCGCCGACCCGCGAACTGAGCGCCCTGCGATAAATTTCCCCCGACCTTCTCATGAACAGTTGCCTTCCGTCTCCTGCGTCCGCGCCGGGTAACGTTTTCCCGGTAGCGCAACCCACTGCCACCTCCAAGACACCGGTCCGCCCCCGTCCCCTGCCCCCGGCGGCCGCCGCGTTGTTTTCGCTCATCGGAAACACGCCGATGATTCCGCTGCGGTTTGCGGAAGAAGGCGTGACGATTTTTGCCAAGTGCGAATTTCTCAACCCCAGCGGCAGCATCAAGGACCGCCTCGCGAAAACGGTGCTGACCGATGCCTGGGAGCGCGGCCTGCTCCAGCCTGACACCGTGGTGCTCGAATGCACCAGCGGCAACACCGGCATTGCGCTCTCGATGGCGGGAGCCGCACTGGGGGTGCGCGTCGCCATCCTGATGTCCGCCAGCGCCAGTGGCGAACGCCGCCAACTGATTCGCCGGCTGGGCGCGGAACTCATTCTGTTCGAGAGCGAGGGCCGTTACCAAACGGGCATCGAGATGTCGCGCGAGATGGCGGCACGCGATCCGCGCTACTTCCTGCCCCGCCAGTTTGAGAACCCGCTCAACGTCGAGGATCACGAGCACGCCACCGGCCAGGAAATCCTTCGTCAGGTGAACGGTCCGGTGGACGCCTTTGTCACCGGCTTCGGCACGGGCGGCACGCTGGCCGGCTGTGGCAAGGCCATCAAAGCGCGCTGGCCGCAGGCCCGCATCATCGCCATGGAACCCGCCGAACAGGCCCTGCTGGCCGGCGAATGTCCGTGTTGTCACTGCATTGAAGGCGTGGCGGACGGCTTTGTGCCCGCCCTGTTGCGCGGTGCGCCGCTGGACGGCAGCGAGAAGGTCACCAGCCGCGCAGCCCTGGAAATGGCCCGCCGCCTGCACCGCGAATTCGGCCTGCTCGTCGGCACCTCCTCCGGGGCCAACGTCGTCGCCGCCCTTCGCCTCGCCCGCCAGCTTGGCCCGCAAGCCCGCGTCGTCACCCTGCTGTGCGACCGCGCCGAACGTTATTTCAGCACCTCGCTGTTCGCCGACGATCCCGCCCACTGACCATGCAAACCGCCTTTCTCCAGCATCTGACGCAGCAGTTGAACGAGCTTCGCGCCGCCGGGCTTTACAAGTCCGAGCGCGTCATCAGCACGCCGCAGGGCACTCGCGTTCGCGTCGCCGGGGGCGAACCGGTGGTCATCCTCTGCGCCAACAACTACCTCGGCCTCGCGCAGCATCCGGAGGTCCGGGCTGCCGCGCAGGCCGGCCTCGAGCAATGGGGCTACGGCATGGCCAGCGTCCGGTTCATCTGCGGCACCCAGGCGCCGCACAAGGAACTCGAACGCCGCCTCAGCGAATTTCTCGGCACCGAGGACACCATTCTCTACTCGTCCTGTTTCGACGCGAACGGCGGCCTGTTCGAGACCCTGCTCGGCCCCGAGGACGCGGTGATTTCCGACGAGTTGAACCACGCCTCCATCATTGACGGCATCCGTCTCTGCAAGGCCCAGCGTTACCGCTACAAGAACAACGATCTGGCCGATCTCGAGGCGAAGCTCAAGGAGGCCGCCGACAAGGGAGCGCGGTTCAAGATGATCGCCACCGACGGCGTGTTCTCGATGGACGGCTACATCGCGAACCTCAAGGGCATTTGCGATCTGGCGGACAAGCACGACGCACTCGTCATGGTGGACGACTCGCACTCGGTCGGCTTCCTCGGCGCGCATGGCCGCGGCACGCACGAGCACTGCGGCGTCATGGGCCGCGTGGACATCCTCACCGGCACGATGGGCAAGGCGCTGGGCGGCGCCAGCGGCGGCTACACCAGCGGGCGCAAGGAAATCATTGAATTCCTGCGGCAGCGTTCCCGCCCGTATCTGTTCTCGAACACCCTCGCGCCCAGCATCGTCTGCGGCACGCTCAAGGTGCTGGATCTGCTCACCCATTCGACCGAACTGCGCGACCGGCTGGAGGCGAACACACGCTTTTTCCGCGAAGGATTGACGAAGGCGGGTTTCACCCTGCTGCCGGGCGAGCATCCCATCGTGCCCGTCATGTTCGGCGACGCCGTGAAGGCGGCGAAGTTTGCCGAGGCACTGCTCCAGCGGGGCGTGTATGTGGTGGCCTTCAGCTATCCGGTGGTGCCGAAAGACAAGGCCCGCATCCGCACGCAAATCTCCGCCGCGCACACTCGCGAGGAACTGGCCTTCGCCATCGAGCAGTTCGCCGCCGTGAAGCGAGAAATGGGGTGGTGAATGTGAATCCGAGCTGGTTCGGCCCAAACGGGATCACGGGCGTCGTCTCCACGCCGGGAACGTCGTTCACCCATTAACCAATCAACCTTTTTTAACCCTGCCATGCCTCTTCTTTTCACCTTACTGCTGATCCTCTGCGCTGCGACGGTGTCGGCTCAATCCACCCCATCGCGCCCGCCGAACATCCTCTTCATCGTCGCCGATGACCTCGGTTACGGCGAACTGGGCAGCTACGGGCAGAAGATCATCAAGACGCCGGTTCTCGATGAACTCGCGGCGGGCGGGATGCGCTTCACCCGCCATTATTCCGGCAGCCCGGTTTGCGCGCCGTCGCGCTGTGTGCTGATGACCGGACGCCACCCGGGCAACGCGTTCATTCGCGACAATCGGGAGGTGGGCGACTGGTATTCCGGCGAGGGACAGTTGCCCATTCCCGCCACCACTACGAGTCTCGCCAGCGTGTTCAAGTCCGCCGGCTACGCCACTGGCGCGTTTGGCAAATGGGGACTTGGCGGCGTCGGCTCGTCCGGCGACCCGCTCCGGCAGGGCTTCGACCGCTTCTTCGGCTACAACGACCAGCGGCAGGCCCACAACTACTATCCACAATATCTCGTGGACGATGACCGCCGGGTGCCGCTGCCGGGCAACAGCAATGTGGTGACGAAGTCCGGGTTAAAGCTGCCGGCCGACGCGGACCCGAACAGTCCGGCAAGTTACGTGAGTTTCAGCGGCCAACAGTATGCCCCCGACCTTTGTCTGGCAGAGGCGCTGCGCTTCATCCGCGGCCACCGGGACAAACCATTTTTCCTCTTTTTCCCCACGGTGGTGCCCCATCTGGCTTTGCAGGTGCCGGAGGACTCGCTGGCGGAATACAAAGGCAAAATCGAAGACCAACCTTACGTCGGCGGCAATGGCTACCTCCCCCACCCGTCGCCCCGGGCCGCCTACGCCGCGATGATTACCCGCATGGACCGCGACATCGGGCAACTGGTGGCGCTTGTCCGCGAGTTGGGTCTCGCTGAGAATACGTTGATCATCTTCACCTCCGACAATGGCGCAACCTTTCCGCTGGCCGGCGCCGATCCGGAATTTTTCCAATCCAACGGCGACCTGCGCGGCTTCAAGGGCGATGTTTATGAGGGCGGCCTGCGTGTGCCGCTCATTGCGTATTGGCCCGGGCGCATCCCCGCCGGGACGGTTTCGCATCTCGTCACCGGCTTCGAGGACTGGTTCCCCACGCTCCTTGACTTGGCGGGCGTCACCAACCACCCGGCGGGCTGGCTCGATGGCATCAGCTTCGCGCCCGTGCTGCTCGGGAAGGAGCAGTCCGCCCGCTCGTTTCTCTATCGCGAGCTTCCGGGCTATCGCGGCCAGCAGGCCGTGTTCGCGGGCGACTGGAAATTGGTGCGTCGCAATCTGCGCACCGGGCCGAACGCCCCACAGCCACCAACGCTCGAATTGTTCAACCTCGCCACCGATCCCCGCGAGCAGACCAACATGGCCGCCGCAAATCCCGAAGTGGTCGAACGTCTCCTCACCCTCGCCCGCCGTGAACACACCCCGTCGCCCGAGTTCCCCTTCCCCGCACTGGACAACGACCTGAGCTGCGAACAGCCGCCGCCCGCCGAAATGGCGAAGGCCGCCGGGGTAAAGCTGCCCGGCCTGCCCTGGCATGTCGCCAACGTGTGGTGGGAGTTCGAACGCGAAATTCCAAACTTCGAGTCCCTGGAGGTGGACGTGACGATTGACCGCGACGTGCCGGACACCTTCAACCTCTATATCGCGCCCGTGGGGGTGGCGAACATCAACCGGCTTCAGTTCTACGGCGGCCTGCAATCCAACGTGAATGGGTGGGCCAGCCGCACCAACCAGACCCGCGTGCATCCCGGCAAGGGAGCCATCTTCTCGCGCTGGTCGCACGACCAACAAACGCCCATCGGGCTGGAGCACGTGCGCGAGGCGGGGCCGGATTGCCTGGTCGAGAGCGCCGGCTACGAGGGTGAATTCGCCAGCGTCCGGCGCCCGCTCCAATGGTCGCGCGGCACCTACACCTACCGCATTGCCAAGGGTTCCACCGAAATTGCCGACGGCAAAACGAACACCTGGTTCACCTGTTCCGTGACGGTGCCGGATGGCTCGGTGCGCGAGATCGGCAGCCTGCGGTTCGAGGGCGCGGATTTCACCTTCTGGGCGCGGCACTCCAACTTCGTCGAGGTTTACAGCACCGCCAAGATTCCGCGCTCCGGCATCCCGAAGGTGAACGTGACCTTCAGCGCCCCGCGCATCAACGGCGTGACGCCGCCCCTCAAACGGGTTCACGCCTACTACCCTGCCCGCACCGGCCCGGCCAGCCCGGACTGCGCCTGGGTGGTTCCCGAGGGTGAGGGCGTGCGCGTCGAGGTCGGCCCCATTTTCGTCCGGGACGAGCGGCACCGCCGCCACGATTTGAAACTCGCCACCACCCCGCCCCCCCGCCAGCCTTGAACTGAATCTGGCCATGAACCGCCGCCATTTCCTTGCCTCCACCGTGCTCGGCAGCGCCGCCTTCGGTGTGAGAGCCGCCTCGTTTCCCGCTACCCGGCCCCCGCGCCGCCCCGTTGTTCAACTGGCCGTGGCCAGCTACTCGTTCTGGCATTTTCGCGGGCCAAAGGTGCCGATCGAAACCGTCATTGAACGCGTGGCCGACCTCGGCGTGGCCGGGGTGGACATTCTGCATCGCCAGATGGATTTGCCCGAGCGCGAGCCGTTGACCGCCGACCATCGCGCGTATCTGCGCCGTCTGAAGCGCCACGCCTTCCGCAACGGCGTCGCGCCCGTCTGCCTCTCGACGCATCAGGGCTTCGTCAACCCCGATCCGGCAGTGGTCGCCGCCAATGTGGAGCACACCCGCAAGTGCATTGAAATCTGCTACGAACTCGGCATCCCCACGCTGCGCCTGAACACGGGACGCTGGGGCACCGCAAAGGATTTCAACCAGCTCATGAGCGACCGGGGTGTCGAGCCGGTGCTGCCAGGTTACACCGAGGAAGACGGCTTCCGCTGGTGCGTGGATGGCATCAACGCCTGTCTCGCCAAGGCCGAGGAATGTGGCGTGATGCTCGCGCTCGAAAACCACTGGGGCCTGGCGCGGACGGCCGAGGGCCTGCTGCGCATCGTTCACGCCATCCGCTCGCCCTGGCTGGGCGTGCTGATGGACACGGGCAACTTTCTCACCGCGCCCTACAAAACAGCGGACTACGAGCAGTTGCGCGCCATTGCACCGAAGACCGTCTTTGTGCAGGCCAAAACCTATCCTGGCGGCGGCGAATGGTATTCCCTCGACATTGATTACCGCCGGGTAGCGCGCCTGCTGGGCGAGGTCAATTACCGGGGCTGGGTCAGCCTGGAAATGGAGGGCAAGGAAGACCCGGCTACGGCGGTGCCGCGCAGCGTGGCGGAATTGCGGCGGGCGTTCCGGCTCTGAGATGCAACTCTTCCTCGAACACTTCGGGGTCAGCGTGGCGGCCATCACCGGCGTTTTGGCGGCACGCGGCAAACAGGTGGACCTGTTCGGCGTGGTGGTGCTGGCGCTGGTGACGGCGTTCGGCGGCGGCACCGTGCGCGACCTGTTGCTCGACGCTCCGCGCATTTTCTGGGTCGAGGCGCCCGCGTTTCTCTACAACGCCTTCGCCACCGCGCTCGTCACGTTTGTCATCGTGCGCTTCCGCGAACTGCCCATGACCGTGTTGCTCGTGGCCGACGCCTTTGCGCTGGCCTTGTTCACCATGGTCGGCACGCGCAAGGGGCTGGGCTTCGAGGTGGTGCCCGCCATTGCCGTCATGATGGGAGTCATCACCGGCGTGGTCGGCGGCATGTTGCGCGACGTGCTGCTGGGGCAGATCCCGCTCGTGTTCCGCCGGGAGATCTATCTCTACGCCACCGCCGCCTTTTGCGGCGCGGCGGTGTTCGTCACGCTGGAGCATTTCGGGTTGAACGCTCAGGTGAACATGATCATCGGCGTTTCCGTCACCCTGCTGCTGCGCCTCATCGGCATCAAATGGCGCATCGGACTACCCATGCTCCGGCATAAAACCCCGTCCCCGACGGCGGGACAGTGACACCGGCCACCAGTTCCTATTCCCCGCCGGGTGGCCGCCGGAGCGCCTTCTTCGCGCTGTGCTGCCGTTTCGCCTCGACGTTGCGACGGCGCGCGGCGACGCCGGGGCGGCGGTTCTGACGCCGAACTTTTTCCCGCGCGTCCCGCCGGGCGGCTTCAGCAGCCCGCCGTTGGGCCGCGATTTTTTCCACCAGCAGCTTGCGGGCGAGGAAGCGGTTCATGGCCTGGTGCCGCGTGTCCTGGCATTTGACCACCAGGCCCGTTGGCCGGTGCAGCAGTTGCACGCAGGTGGCGACCTTGTTGACGTTCTGCCCGCCATGCCCGCCGGAACGAACGAACGTCTCCTCCAAATCCGCCTCGTTAACCCCCAGCGCGCGCAGACGCGCGGCGAGGGCGGCGGCCCGCTCGGGACTGACGTTCAGGTTGCTCACGGCCGCAGCGTAGGCCGGGGCCGTAACCGGCGCAACCGGCGCTTGCGCCCGTCAGGCTTTGCGCCGATAACACCGCGTATGCATTCCCGCCTCCTGAGTCTCGCGCTCGTTGCGCTCGCGCTCGCTGGCTGCCGCCTTCAGCAACCACAACCCACGGCCGCCCCGCCGCCCGCTTTTCTCCCCGACAAGCTGGCGGCCATGGACGCTGCCATCGAGCAGGCCATCGCTGATCGCAAGTGTCCCGGGGGCGTGTTGTGGTTGGAGCGGGACGGCCAGAGTTATCACCGGGCCTACGGCCAGCGCGCCGTGGTTCCCGTCCCCGAGCCGATGACGGAGGACACGATCTTTGACGCGGCCTCGCTGACCAAGGTGGTCGCCTGCGCGCCTGCCATCCTGCGCTTGGTGGAACTCGGCAAGGTGGGGTTGGACGACCCGGTGGGGCGGCACATTCCCGAGTTTCGGGGCGAGGGACGCGAGGCCATCACGGTGCGGCAGTTGCTGACCCACACCTCGGGTTTGCCGCCCGGCATCAGCGCTTCCGGCTGGCGCGGCCAGCAGGGGGCCATCGCCAAGGCCGCCACGGTGAAGCTCGAAACGCCGCCGGGCACCGCCTTCAAATACAGCGATATCAATTTCTTTCTGCTCGGGGAAATCGTGCAGCGCGCCAGCGGGCGGCCCTTGGAGGTTTTTGTCCAACAGGAGTTTTACGGCCCTTTGCGGATGCGGGACACCGGTTATCTGCCCCCGGCCGCCAAACTTCCGCGCGTGGCCCCCACGGAAATCGAGGGCACCAACCCGCCGCTCCGCGGCGTGGTGCATGACCCGACGGCGCGGCAGATGGGCGGCGTGGCCGGGCACGCGGGCCTGTTCACCACCGCGGCCGACCTTGCGCGCTTCGCCCGGATGCTCCTGAACGAGGGCGAACTGGACGGGGTCCGCGTGCTCCGCCCGGAAACCGTGCGCGCGATGACCAGCGTGCAAACGCCCGTCTCCCTGACCGCAAAGCGCGGTTTCGGGTGGGATATTGATTCAAGTTACAGCGGACCGCGCGGCGAAGTGTTTCCCGTCGGCTCGTATGGCCACACGGGCTGGACGGGCACATCGCTGTGGATTGATCCCGGCTCCCGCACCTTCATCATCTTTTTGTCCAACCGGAACCACCCGACCAAGGACGGCAACGTGCTGCCGTTGCGGCGTCAGTTGGGCACGTTGGCAGCCGAAGCGGTCGGTCTTTCTCGCTCCGCCCCGTCCACGAATCCCTGACCCGCGGCATTCGCCGTGGCGTCAGCGGGCGGGCTGGTCTGCGGCCCCGCGCCGCGTCACTTGGTAAGGTAATACTTCTCCGTGTATTCCTTGACCATGCGATGGGTGTTGAAGACAGGAGCCAAGGTGACCATCGCGCGGCGGATGCGCTGAATCCACTGGCGCGGGATGCCCTGGGCGTCGCGCTGGTAAAAGAGCGGAATCACCTCGTTGACGAGCGCGTTGTAGAGGTTTTCCGAGTCAATCCGGTCCTGCTCTTCGATGGACGCGGGATGGGAGTCGTCGCCGATGGCGAAGCCGTTGGTGCCGTCGTAGCCCTCGCGCCACCAGCCGTCGAGGATGCTGAGGTTGAGGCAGCCGTGGCAGACGGCCTTCATGCCGCTGGTGCCGGAGGCCTCGAGGGGACGGCGGGGGTTGTTCAGCCACACATCGCAACCAGAGACCATCTGCCGGGCCACGTGCATGTCGTAGTTTTCGAGGAAGACCAGGTGGCCTTTGAGTTCGGTGTGTTTGCTGAGGTGGATGATGTGCTGGATGAAACGCTTGCCCTCGTCATCGCGCGGGTGCGCCTTGCCGGCAAAAATGAACTGCACCGGCCGCGCCTTGTCGTGGCAGAGCCGGACGATGTTCTCGAACTGCTGGAAAATGAGCGGGGCGCGCTTGTAGGTGGCGAAGCGCCGGGCGAACCCGATCGTCAACGCGTCCGGATTGAGCAGATGGTCGAAGATGATGAAGTTCTCCGGGCGGAAGGACTGATTCTGCAGCAGCAGCCGGCGGCGGCTGAACTCAATGAGTTCCCGGCGCAACTGGTAGCGCAGCGCCCAGATTTCCTCGTCGCTGATGAACTCGGGATTGGCGATTTCCTTCCAGAACTCGGTCGAATCAATGGTCTCGTCCCAGTGCGCCGAGGCGGTCTTGCTCCAGAAGCGGGTGTCGCCCTTGTGCTTTTCGGCGGGCGGCGCGAACTCGTCCCAGTGCCCGCGGAGTTTGCGGCGCCAGAAGGACCGCACGGTGCCCTTCATCCAGCCGAGCATGTGAATGCCGTTGGTGATGTGACCGATGGGCACCTCCGCCTCCTTTTTCCCGGGATAGAGGGACTGCCACATGTGGCGGCTGACCTGGCCGTGCAGTTCACTCACGCCATTCGCGGCGCGGGACAGCTTGAGCGCCAGCACGGTCATGCAGAATGGCTCCTTGTGGTCCGTGGGATGCACCCGGCCCAGGGCGAGCAGCTTCTCCAGCGGCACGTGCAGATGCGCGCGGAAACGGTGCAGCGCGTATTCAAACATCTCCGGCGAAAACCGGTCGTGTCCCGCCTCGACCGGCGTGTGGGTGGTAAACAGACATTCCTTCCGCGTCGCCGCACAGGCGGCGTCAAACGTCTGGCCCGCCGCCATCTTCTCGCGGATCAACTCGAGCGTCAAAAACGCCGCGTGCCCCTCGTTCATGTGGAACGTCGAGGGGGCAATGCCCAGGCGCCGGAGCAGCTTCACTCCGCCCATCCCCAGCAGCACCTCCTGCATGATGCGGGTGGTGCTGTCGCCGCCATACACCCGCCGGGTCAGGTCGCGAAAATGCTGCTCGTTTTCGGGCCGGTCAGCGTCGAGCAGATAGACCGGCACGCGGCCCACGTTGACCCGCCAGACCTGGAAAAACACCTCGGCCATGTTGATGTCCACCGACAACACGATGGGGCGCCCGTGGCCGTCGAGCACCGGCTCCATCGGAAGGTTGGCCGGGTTCAACATGCTGTAGAACTCGGTCTGCCAGTTGTTGTGATCAATTGCCTGTTGGAAGTAGCCCTCGCGGTAAAACAGGCTGATGCCCACAAACCCCAGGCCCAGGTCGGAGGCGGACTTGGTGTGGTCCCCCGCCAGCACACCGAGGCCGCCGGCCGCGATCGGCAGGGTTTCGTGGAAGCCGAACTCCGCCGAGAAGTAGGCCACGGGGTGCTTCTGTAATTCCGGACAAGCGCCCGCTGCCCAGGTGTCCTTTTCCGCCAGGTAACGCTGGAACTTCTTCACTGCGGCGCGGACGCGCTCGGCGAAGTCGTGGTTTTGCAGCCGCACCCGAAGTTCGTATTCCGACACTTCATGCAGCACGGCCACCGCGTTGTGGAACATGTTCTGCCAGCCACGCGGGGAAAGTTCCTGGAAGACGTCCTGGGCCTGTTGGTCCCATGTCCACCAAAGGTTGCGGGCCATCTGATTCAAGCCGGCCACCAATTCATTGAGTTCCTCGGTGGTCAGCGGAGTTTTCGCCATCGGTTTCGCCATAACGGTGATTTTCGAGCAATTTGCCTGCCTCCCCGTCGGGAGGGAGGCAGACGCTAGGATTTGCCGGAAAACCCGGCAAACAAAAAACCCGGCACCTTCATGCGGGTGACGATTTTGCGCCGTCCGCGCAAATAACACCACCCCGGGCCGGCGGCGCGGCAGTGCCGAAAACTCACGCTGAACTGCAAATCGCGCCGCACGGTTGGGCGTGAATCCCAGGGGCCGGTGAAGCACGTTCGCAGGAGATCACCATGCTCCGCAAAATGCGCTCTTGCCGCCAATGTTGGCTTCCCCTGCTGCTGGCGTTGCCTTTCCCGCTGGCCGCCAACGTCCCCGCCTTTCCCGGCGCGCAAGGGTATGGCGCGCAGGCCACCGGCGGCCGCGGCGGCGATGTATATTACGTCACCACGCTGGCCGACAGCGGCAAAGGTTCCCTCCGGGACGCCATCAACACTGCCAGGCACGGCCCGCGCACGATTCTCTTCCGGGTCTCCGGCACCATTGAGCTGAACAGCAACCTCAACATCAAACGTCCCAACCTCACCATCGCGGGCCAGTCCGCGCCGGGCGACGGCATCTGCCTCGCGGGGGGCACACTGGATCTGGACGCCAACAACCTGATCGTCCGCCACCTTCGGGTCCGCCTCGGCACCCGCCGCCCCGGCGTTGAGGACGCCATCACCATCAGCGGCGGCACCAACATCATGGTGGATCACTGCTCCGCAAGCTGGTCGGTGGACGAAACGCTGTCCGTGGTGCAAAGCGCCGAAAAGGTCACCGTGCAATGGTGCTTCATCACCGAATCGCTCAATCAGTCCGTCCACAAGAAGGGCGCGCACGGTTACGGTTCGTTGATCCGCCCGCGGCAGGATGCCCGCTACACCTTTCACCACAACCTCTACGCCCATCACAGCAGCCGGAACCCGCGCCCCGGCACCTACGACGGCAAATTGCTCCGCCTCGATTTTCGCAACAACGTCATCTACGACTGGGGCTTCAAGGCCGGTTACAACAACTACACCAACGAGTTCATCGAAATGAACTACGTCGGCAACTATCTCCTGGCCGGGCCCTCCACCACGTTTTTGGCCGCCGCCTTCGAGAGCGCCGGCGTCCACACCCGCATTTTTCAGGCGGACAACCTCCTCGACGTCAACACCAACGGCCTCGTGGACGGAACCGACGCCGGCTGGGCGATGTTTGCCGGTGCGTTGACCCGCGAAAATCAGCCCTTCCCGTGCCCGCCTGTCACCACCGACCCGCCTTCTGTCGCTTTCGAGCGCGTGCTCGCGTCGGCGGGCGCCCTGCCTTGGCGGCGCGATGCGGTGGATGCCCGCATCGTCCGGCAGGTCCGGACCCAGACGGGGCGCATCATCAACACTGTCGAAGAGGCCGGTGGCTGGCCCGCACTCCAGTCCGCCGAGCCGCCGCCGGACAGCGACCTTGACGGCATGCCGGATGAATGGGAGCGCGCCCACGGACTCGATCCCGCCAAGCCCGACCATAACGCAGACCGTGACGGCGACGGCTACACCAATCTCGAAGAGTATCTGAACGCGCTGGCCGCCGGCCCTGGCGCGCACCAAAACCCGTGAATCCCGCCGCGCGCAAGTTCCATCGCCTCCGTCCACCCCCGGCGGGGCTGGCTGCGTTGGGGCTGATCACGCTCGTGGCCCCCCTCCTCGCGGCTCAGTTGCACGCCGCGCTTGCCGATGGCACCAACCTGCTCGTGGCCTGGAACGGCCGGGGAACGCTGGAAACCGCCCCGCATCCCGCCGCGAACTGGCAGCCGCTAACCAACGCCACCAGCCCGCACCGGCACCGCCCCACCAACGCCACCGCATTTTTTCGCCTGAATCAAACCGTGGATGCGACCACCCTGCACCGCAAAGTGCTCTGTGGCTACCAAGGCTGGTTCCGCGCCCCTGGCGACGGCGGCAGCCAGTGGATTCACTGGAGCCGCGACCCCCGCCAGATTACCACCAGCACGGTCACCTTCGAGATGTGGCCGGACCTCACGGAGTATGGCCCCGACGAACGGTATCCGGCAGGCGACTTCACGCACCCCGACGGCTCACCCGCGCATTTGTTCAGTTCCCAAAACTCCCACACCGTTCATCGCCATTTCGACTGGATGCGGGATTACGGCATTGACGGTGTCTTTGTGCAGCGCTTCGTCAGCGACATTCCGGACCGGCCGTGGATGACCAACGTGCTGAACCACGCCCGCGCCGCCGCCCGCCGCACCGGGCGCGTTCTCGCGCTGACCTACGACCTGTCCGGCGCGCCCACCAACACCGTTTTCAGCCGACTCACCAACGACTGGCGATGGCTCGCGCTTGAGACCGGGCTGACCGGCGACCCGCGTTACCTGCATCATGCGGGTCGGCCCGTGCTCATGGTGTGGGGATTCTTCGCCGACCGGATGCACCCCGGCCTGGCGGCACAGATCATCGGCTGGTTCCGAACCAACCCCATCCAGCCGGTCACCCTCGTGGGCGGCTGTCAGTGGTGGTGGCGCACCGAGAGCGCCCCCGGCTGGTCCAACGTCTTCCGCCAATTCGATGTCATTTCGCCGTGGAACGTGGGCAACTACTCGACCGCCGGAACGAACAAATGGGCCAGCACCGCCTACTGGGCCGCTGACCGCGCCGCCGCCGCGGCCGCCGGCATGCTTTACCTGCCCGTGCTCTATCCCGGGTTCAGTTGGGACAACCTTCAGCGCCTCCCGCCGGGCACATCGCTCATCCCGCGCCGGGGCGGCGAGTTTTTCTGGCGTCAGTTCCATGACGCGGCACAACTGTCCCTCGACATGGCTTACGTGGCGATGTTTGACGAGGTGGATGAGGGCACCGCCATTTTCAAAGTCAGCAACACGCCTCCGGTGCAAGGTTACTGGGTCACCTATGACGGCCTGCCCACCGATTGGTATCTGCGCCTCACCGCTGCCGGGACCGCCATGCTCGCCGGTGAACGACCGCTTTCCGCAACGATTCCCATCACCCCATGAAAAACCAAATGCTTCTGCTCGTTCCGCTGTTCCTCGCATCCACGCTTCACGCCGCCGGTCCGGTTATCAACGTCCGCGACCTCGGGGCGAAGGGCGATGGCGAAACGCTCGACACCGCCGCCCTTCAGCGGGCCTTTGACCAGGTCCGCCGCACCGGTGGCACCATCGTCTTTCCCCCGGGCACCTACCTCAGCGCGCCGCTGAACCTGCGTGGCAACGACGTGACCGTGCGACTGGACGAGGGCGCGACCCTGCTGGCCACCACCAACCACGCTGCGTTTCTCAAGAGCGGCGCGGGCAACTGGTTGGAGGCCACCAGCAACAGCGATTTTGTGCCCTTCCTCAGCATCAAAGATTCCACCAACCTGACCCTCACGGGCCAGGGAACGATTGACGGTAACGGCCCGGTCTGGTGGGAGGAAGCCGAGAAGGCCCGCCAGCGCCAGTCCGGCTTCACCCTGCCGCGCCCGAACCTCATTGTTCCCCAGCGCATCCAGAACCTGCGCGTCACCGGGCTGACCATCCAGCGCTCGCCGAAGTTCCACCTCGTGCCCACCGAATGCGAGGAGGTTTGGATCGAGGGGGTCCGCATTCTCGCCCCCGAGCGCGCGCCCAACACCGACGCGATTGACCCCAGCCTCAGCCGCAACGTCACCATCACCAACTGCTTCATTGACGTGGGCGACGACAACATCGCCATCAAGTCGGGCCGCAAGGTGCCGGGCCGCGAATTCGCCTGTGAAAACATCCTCATCACCCACTGCACCTTTCGCCACGGGCACGGCATGAGCATCGGCAGCGAAACCGTCGGGGGCGTCCGCAACGTCGTCGTCCGCCACTGCACCTTCGAAAACACCGTCAACGGCATCCGCATCAAGTCCGACCGCAAACGCGGCGGCATCGTGGATGGCCTGGTCTGCGAGGAAATCACCATGAAAAACGTGCGCGGTGCGCTGACGCTGACCAGCTATTACCCGCGCATCCCGGCCACGGACGAAGCGCAGCCAGTGACAGACACGACGCCGAAATACCGCAACATTGTCATCCGCAACCTGACCGCCACCAGCACGCGCAACGCCGGATTTATTGTGGGTTTGCCCGAAAGCGTCATCGAGAACGTGCGCCTGGAAAACGTCACTATCACCGCCGAGCAGGCCGGCCTCGAAATCCGCCACGCGCGGGGCGTCGAGTTGAAGAACGTCACCATCACCCCCCGGCAAGGCCCCCCGGTCATCGAACGCGACGCCGAGGTGAAGCGGCCTTGAGCGCAACCCGAGGCGAATCGCCCCCCTCGAAAGGACCATAACATTTTGCTCGCCTGACCGGGCCGCGCGGCGTAACGAGAGAGGCGTGAAGCATCCCTCCGCCCCGCGTTCCGTTTCCACCTCGTTTTCCCGTCGCCAGTTTCTCGCCGCCACCGCCCTCGCGGCGGGCGGTTTTGCCCTCACCGGCTGTGCCAGCCAGCCCCGGCCGAGGCGGGTCGGTGCCAACGAAAAACTGAACATCGCTTGCATTGGAGCCGGCGGGAAGGGCATCAGCGACACAGACCACTGCGCGGGCGAGAACATCGTGGCCATCTGCGACGTGGACGAAACCCGCGCCGCGCCCCAGTTGAAAAAGCATTCCGGGGCGAAATTCTACCGCGACTGGCGCGAATTGCTGGAGCGCGAAAAATCAATTGATGCGGTGGTGATTTCGACGCCCGATCACACCCACGCGGTCATCGCCTCCGCCGCCATCAAGCTGGGCAAGCACGTGTTTTGCCAGAAGCCGCTGACGCAGACCGTCCACGAGGCCCGCTATCTCCGCAAGCTGGCAGCGGATTACGGCGTGGCCACGCAAATGGGCAACCAGGGCAGCGCGGCCGACGGCCTGCGCCGGACGGTCGAAGTGGTGCAGGCCGGTGTCATCGGTCCGGTGCGCGAGGTGCATGTCTGGAGCAACCGTCCGGTATGGCCCCAAGCCTTGAACCGTCCGCCGGGGGCGGACCCTGTTCCCGCCACGCTGGACTGGGACGGCTGGCTTGGACCGGCTCCGGCGCGCCCCTACAAAAAGGACGTTTATCATGCGTTCAACTGGCGCGGCTGGTTTGATTTTGGCACCGGCGCGCTGGGCGACATGGCGTGCCACACGGCCAACATGCCGTTCCGCGCACTGAAGCTGGGATATCCCACCTCGGTCGAACTGCTGGAATGTTCGGAGAAATTCGCCGAGACCTACCCGAAAAGCTCGAAAATCAAGTTCGCCTTCCCGGCGCGCGAGGGCCTGCCGGCGGTGGACTTCTTCTGGTATGACGGCAACCCGCGCGACCGGGCGGTGAAACCGTTCCGCCCCCATCCCGACGTCACCAAGGACGTCGCCGCGCTGATGGAAACGGTGCCCGACAGCGGCTGCCTGCTGATCGGGGACAAAGGACAGATTTTCTCGCCGGACGATTACGGCAAGCGGTTCTTCCTGAAGCTGAAGGACGAGGCGGAATTCCGTGAGGGTCGGGCGCACGAGGCGGTGCGCGAGGTTCCCCGGACCATTCCCCGCAACACGCTCGCCAACGATGACGGCGTGGCTCATCACCTCGAATGGATCGCCGCCTGCAAGGGCGGGCCAGAGCCATATTCCAATTTCAACAACGCCGCCTACCTCACGGAAATCATCCTGCTGGGGTGCATCGCCCTCCGTGTGGGCCGCAAGCTCGAGTGGGACGGCCCGAACATGCGCGCCAAGAATGCGCCGGAAGCGGCGCAGTTTGTCCGCCGTGAATACCGGGCTGGGTGGAAGCTGAGTTGAGCCGCCCGGTTTTTGAACCGGGCGCGGGCGGGGCTGTCTTAATTTTGTCAGCGAAGGCGAACCGCGCCAGGCGCGGGGCGGAAAAACGGCAAAAACCGCCCACATTCGCGGTTGGCATCGCCCAAGCTGGCAAAGCCGTGAGAAAGGACACAGCCATGATCAAGACGTTCCCGTTCATCAACGAAACGGTCAAAGACACCAAACACCCCTTCCGCAAGGCGGACCAGCAGCCGCGCAAGGCGCAGAAAAACCGTTACGAGCGCCGTAAAGTGAAGGAACTGCTGCACCTGGGTGACTGGACGCAGGAGGAAATGGCCTGAGACAAAAACCAAAACAACATCCCCTTTGCCGGGCCGCGCCACCGTTGCGCGGCCCGCGCGTTTTCCAGATGGGCCGGGAAACCAGTTGAGTCCCTGCCGTTGATGCGCTAGCAGTGAGCCGCACCATGCAAAGCCACGCCAACGATCTGGTGCGCGACGGAGTCGTCGAGGAATTCTGGACGAACTGCCGCGCCGCCTGGGCGCGCCTGCCCAATACCGGCCTGTTCCTCGGGCTGCTCGCCGGCTGGCTGCTGCTGTTTCAGTTCCTGGGCAACGGCACCTTCGGCTACCGCGATCTCAGCACTCCTTCCCTGTTCCAGTGGATGTGGCGGGTCTATGGCTCGACCATGACCGACGACGGGCATGGCTACGTCGTGCCGTTCGTGGTGCTGGCGCTGTTTTACTGGAAACGCGAGGAACTGCTGGCGGTGCCCATCCGCTCCTGGTGGCCGGGTTTGATTTTGCTGGCGGCGGCGCTGGCCTTCCATGTCGCCGCCTACACGGTGCAACAGCCGCGCGTGTCCATCGTGGCGCTGTTTGCCGGCATTTACGCCATCATGGGCATCGCCTGGGGGCCGGCCTGGCTGCGGACCAGTTTCTTCCCGTTCGTGTTGTTCGCCTTCTCCGTGCCCCTGGGCATGCAGGGGGAACTGGTCACGTTTCCGCTGCGGTTGCTGGTAACGGCGGTCGTCGAGTTCATCGGCAAGAACCTGTTGTTCTTCGATGTGGTGGCCGAGGGCACCATGTTGAAGAACTCGGTGACCGGCTATGAATTCGAGGTGGCGGCGGCCTGCAGCGGCATCCGGAGTTTGTTCGGCATCATCTTGCTGGCCGTCACGTATGGTTACCTGCTCTTCCGCATGTCCTGGCGCTGGTGGGCCATGGTCGCGGCGGCGCTCCCCCTGGCCGTGGTGGGCAACGTGGTCCGGCTGCTCATCATCATCATCGCGGCGGAACTCGGGGGCGAGAAGGGCCAGGAGTGGGGCAAGGCCGCGCATGACAGCTCCTTTTTCAGCCTGGTGCCGTATGTGCCCGCGTTTCTGGGATTGTGGTATCTCGGCGAATGGTTGAACCGCCACCACCCGCCGGCGAAAAGCGACAACGCCACTCCCGCGAAAGGCTCGACCCCATGAAACGCCGCGAACTGCTGCTCTTGGTGACGGGTTTGCTGATGGTCGCCCTCACCGCCGCCGTGCTGGTGCATCTGCGGGCCAACCAGCGCCTGGGCCACCGTGCTGCACGGGCGGCCAGCTC
>JBKBTZ010000047.1:0-24752 GCA_046290825.1 Limisphaerales bacterium | reverse complement strand
GGTGGTGCTGGCGTTCCGGTAAGAACGCGATACGCCTTCGTGACGGCACCCGGTAACGGGTGCCGCTTTTATTTTTCTCCAGCTCGCGACAGGCCCAACCCTTTGAACACCGCGTCCTCGCTCAAGGATTCCCCGATGTGAACCCACATGCGGAAGGGGTGCCAGCGGATCAGCATCCACTCGTTGGTGCTGCGCGTGGTGAAGCCCTGCAGCCACTGGTTCGTCGGCCCCAGCAAGACCCCCTCGCCGGAAACCGCAAGGGTGCGGGTCCGCCACAATTCGGTGATGCGGGTCTCGATCTGGTCGCCCACCACGAGGTCGCCGGGGCGTTTCAGGGCGGCGTCATCCGGAGAGAACACCGGCGGCAACTGCGGCGGGCGGAACAGGTGCCATTCCCCGGCCCTGCCGTGCAGGCCGTTGACCAGCAGCCAGGGTATCCCCGCGCCGCTGACCAGCTCAAACTCGCGCCGCATGAACGTCCGCCCGCCCGCCTCGACCTCGACTTCCGCCTGCGCCACCAGCCGACACGGTTGGCCCCAGAAGAAGCCGGTCATGCCATTGGTCAACCGGGGCAACACAGTTGAACTGACGCCCTCCGCGCCAGGCGTGGCCCGGTGGCTGGCGCACCCGGCGAGGAGAACCAATCCCAGCGCCGCGCCATAATGCAAAAGCCGTGATTTCATTTTCTTGAGCGGCGCGAAAAATGCCGCGCGACCCGCGGCCCTGTCAACGCCCCGGGCGCCCGCCGGGCTTGTTTGGCCGGCGCGGCGTGCTATCCTGACGCACCTTTTGAAAGTCTTTTGAGAGCGCTCATCGAAACACGCACGCAACGCACCGAACGGGTCTTCCTCGTCGGTGTGGAGTTGAAATCCCACCAGGGCGGCACCACGCGCGAAACGCTGGATGAACTGGCCGAACTGGTCGAAACGGCCGGCGGCATCGTAACCGGCGAAGGCGTGCAGAGGCTCGAAGCCCCCAACGCCGGCACCTACATCGGCAAGGGCAAGGCCGAGGAGTTTGCCGCCTGGTGCCGCGCCAATCAGGTGGACACCATCGTCTTTGATGACGAACTCTCCCCCGCCCAAAGCCGCAACCTGGAAAAGATTTTCGAGTGCAAGGTGCTCGACCGGACCGCGCTGATCCTCGACATCTTCGCCCAGCGCGCCCGGACCCGGGAGGGCAAATTGCAGATCGAACTCGCCCAGCTCGAGCACCTGTTGCCCCGCCTTACGCGGTATTGGACCCACCTGTCGCGCCAAAAGGGCGGCATCGGCATGCGCGGTGGCGAGGGCGAATCCCAGCTCGAGGCCGACCGGCGCAAAACCCAGGAGCGGATTGACAAGCTCACGGAGGAACTGGAACTCGTCCGGCGCCAGCGTTCGACGCAACGGGCCTCACGTCAGCGCCAGCAGTGGCCCATGGCCTCGATCGTCGGCTACACCAACGCCGGCAAGTCCACGCTGCTCAATCACCTGACGGGCGCGGCGGTGCTGGCCGAGGACAAGCTGTTTGCCACGCTCGACCCGACCACGCGCCGCCTGCGGCTGCCCACCAACCAAAACGTGCTGCTCACCGACACGGTGGGATTCATCCGCAAGCTCCCGCATGACCTGGTCGAAGCCTTCAAGGCCACCCTGGAGGAGGTGGTGCAGGCGGATTTGCTGCTGCACGTCGTGGACGCCAGCCACCCCCAGGCGGAGGAGCATATCGAGGCCGTGAACGCCGTGCTGCGGGAGATCGGCGCCGAGGGCAAACCGACCCTGATGGTCTTCAACAAGGCCGACCTGCTGCCGCCCGGTGCGGTGTTGAGCCGGTTCCTGGAACGTCACCCGCACGGGGCGGTCATCTCCGCCAAGACGGGCCAGGGAATTCCCGAACTGCTGGCCGAGCTGGGTTCGGCCCTGCGTCCGATCCGCGAGTTTCTTGAACTGGCGGTGCCCCACGAGCGGGCCGACATCATCGCCCGGCTGCACGAAGTCGCGCAGGTGGTGGAGCGGGACTACGAGGGCGAGGCCGCGCGGTTCAAGGCGCGCATTCCGCCGCACTTCCACCACGAGTTTGCCCGCTTCGTGGTCCGGGAATTACAGACTGCTTGAGCCGCTAAAGGACGGGATTCATTCCCCCGCCGGCTGCGTCGGCAGCCCGAGTTGCGCCCGCACCAACGGCACAAGGTGGCGCATCGGCACCGCGCCCGGCGCCAGCACCGCCTCGTGGTAGCGGGCCAGATGGAAGCGGTCGCCCAGTTCCCGCTGGACCTGCTGCCGCAACTGGTAATGCGCCATCCGCCCGGTGAAATAAGTTGAGAGCTGCACGGAGCTTTGCTTGGCGCGGATGACCTTGAGCCGCGCCTCGCCCTCCGACTGGAAGGACTGCTTCACGAGCAGGTCCATCGCCTCCTCATCCGTCAGGTTTTCGCAGTGCATCCGGTGGTCGAGAATCTTGTTCGCCACGGCGCGGAGGTAGAATTTGAGCTGCGTCAGCCGCAGCGCGAGGTCGCCCTTGCCGTAGCCCTGGTCCAGCAGCATCTGCTCGGTATAGACGGCCCAGCCTTCGATGTTGACGCCGGAGCCGAGCACCTTGCGGATGAGCGAGGGATTCCGGTTGGCGTATTCCATCTGCACATAGTGGCCGGGATAGGCCTCGTGAATGGTCAGAATCTGGAGCATGTGCCGGTTGTATTCCTCGAGAAAGCTCTTCACGCGCGCCGCGTCCCAGGACGACGGCGGCGGGCTGATGGCGTAATGCCCGACCGCCGCCGGGTCCAGCGGCGGGGGCGACGCCATGTAGGCAATCGAGTTGCCGCGCTGGAACTCGGGCATCTCGATGATGCGGCAGCGGTCCGGGTCCGGCAGCGTGAGAATGTTGGCGCGGGTGATGAAGCGCTTAATGTCGGCCACCGTGGCGCGGGCATCGCGAACCAGGTGTTCCGGCCGGCCGTGCTCCTGGCCGACGCGGTGGAGCACGCGCTCGATGGTCAGGCGCCGGCCCTCGGCGTCGTCGGGCGGCAGCGGCTCCTTCGGGAAATACCCGCTCCACGCCTGCCGGGCGATGACATACAAGTCGTTGCGGACGCGCTCGAATTCGGCGAGCGCCTCGGCGTAGTTCTGCTCGGCGGAAATGCCGGCCTCCGATTCGAGTTCAAACTTGCGGTAAAACTTCTCCCGCCCGATGCGCCACTCGCCATCGGCGCGCGGCAGCAGGTCCGTCTCGAGAAACTGCTGGTATTCCCGCAGCACCGGCACCAGCGCGTCGGCGGCGGCCTTGAGTTCGGCACGCTGCCGGGTCGGCCCGGCAAGGGCAAAAAGCCCCGCCTCGAAAAACCGAACGTTGCCCTGGTTCTGCTGGATGGCGGTCTCGACCAGCACGCGCGGCGGGTGGCGCAGACTGGCGCGGGCGGCGGCAACCACGGCGGGCATGGCGCGCATCCGGGCGATGGCGTTGGCCACGTTGGTTTCGAGCGGCTGGGTGGATTGGGTCAAGAGACTGAACACGGCATCGCTCAACAGACCGTTGTAGCTGCGCGGATCGGTGACGAAGGGGTCGAAGTTCTCCGCCAGCCACAATGAGTAGCGCAGCCGGTGCTCAAAAATCTGGTAATCCACCTGTCCATCCGGGCTGAGGCGCGCGAAGTCCACCCGCTGCGGGAGCGCGGCGAGCGTGGCGCGGGTGTGTTCTGGCCAGCGGGCGCGCGCGGCGGCGGAGACGTCATCCAGCCGGCCATCGTAGCGGCGGTCGCCAAGCCGTGAGCCGGACGTGGGGCGCAGTTCAAAACTCTGTTCGAGGTGTTCGCGGAAGAAACGGTCGAGCTTCGCGTCCTCTGCGTTGGGCGCGGCCCAGGAACCAGGAACGAGCAGGCAGGCCGTGGCGAGGGCAATGGGCAGGTTGAGGAGCGGGCGGGCGGATATCATGCGTCGAAGGCGTCAGGGTTCGTTGGTTTCGGTCAGAATGTCCAGTTCGGCCAGCGCGGCGAAGGGGCGGTTGTTCACCTCGGCCGCGACCACCAGCCGCAGGAACCGCGCTTGGACGGGGCGGGCAAACCGCAGGGTGAGGCGTTCGACAGTGTCGCCACTGCGCAGCTCGCCAACGCGTTCGCCCGGCGCGTCGGCCGCGAGGGAGACGAACACGTCGGCGCGGGCGATGCGGCCATTCGACTGGTCCTGGCGCGGCACAAAGGTGAGGCCGGAGAACTCCCGCGCCCGGCCCAGGTCAATCACCAGCTCGTGCGGCGGCGGGTCCGGCTGCGGCTGCCAGCGCGTATGCCAGAACGTGGCGGGGTCGCCGTCCAGGACGTTGGCGGCGCGGTGGCCGTTGGCGACATCCTCGCTGCTGACGCGCGACACGGTGGCCCCGGGCGCCGCCAGGCCGGCCGGTTGGAGGCGTGATGCGATCCAATCGGGCGGCAGTTCGACGGCTGGACGAAAGGCCTCACCGGCAGCGTAACGAAACAGGCTGCGCCGGAACTGCCGCGCAGCGGGACGCTCTTCGAGTCGGCTTTGCACATCATACCCGCACACGAGCAAGGCCCCTGCGCCGACCCGGCCCTCAAAAACCTGCCCGAGCCGCGTGTTGTTATGGAAATCCGGCACGGGCTGCACCAGCGGGCGCAGGGCGGCGGGAGCGCCGGTGAGGTCAAAGGTGGTCGCGCCCGCCAGCAGACCGTGCCATTGCCAGTCGCTCACGCCCTCGTTGGGAAATTCGGCGAACGCGGGATGCGCGGGATCGCACAGCAGGCCGAGCGAGGAAAACCGGTTGCCCCACCAGCCGGCGGACCAATAGACCGACTCGAAAGCGGTGCGGGCGGTGTAGGGATTCTTCAATCCGTGCGCGAGCAGCAGCACCCGGCCGCCCTCGCGCAGCCGTTGCCGGGCAGCCTCGTCCAGTTTCCGGGCAACCAACACCGACGGCGGCTCCGGCTCGACGGGCGCGGCAGCATAAACCCAGAGCGGCCATTGGTTTTCCGCGCTGCCGATCCGGAGATGCAGGCGGAGTTGCGCGGGCACGGCCAGGTTGGTCAACGCGACGCGAATCTCCCCCAGACCGGTGACGCCACCGCTGCGAACCTCCGGGGCCTCCAGCCGGCCACCGGCCACGACCAGCCCGTTCGTGTCGCGCAATGCCCATTCCAGTGCGGTGGCCGCGAGGTCACTTCCGCCGAAGTGCGCGACCTCGATCCGGGAACGGAATTCCTCGCCCTCCGTCCACACGAACTTGGGAAACCGCGCCAGCGGCACCGTCGGGGCGTTCCACGCGCGCACCTCCGCCGCCGTCACCACGCCCTTGCTCTCCCAGAACGGGTCGAGGATGCCGACCAACGCCTCGGCCTGTCCGGTGAAGTCGTTGAGCATGAGCAACTGGTAGCCGGCATAGCCGCGCGTGCGCAGCATCGCCTCGTGCTCCGCCTTGTATTGCGTGAGCTGAAAGCGCGCGGAGGCGCGGACAAAATCGGGCGCCTGCGGGGCAAGGCCGTTGGCCGCCAGGGCGCGGCGGAAGCGTTCCAGATTCAACGGCAGCAGCGGCCCGGTGAACTTCGGCAGCAACGTGTCGTAATCGGGAAATACCGGCCGTTGCCCGGTCTCATGCGCGATGAGCGGCACCGGCGACGCCTCGTAGGCGCGGGCAAAATCCCAGTCGGTGTGCGCCGGGCCAATGCCCCGTGTGCCGACGCCGCTGTTGTGCGTGAACCAGAAATCATCCGCGGGCAGGTTCCGCCGCGCGCCGCAACCCGTGTAGAGCCGCCGGGGATCAAACGTCCTGATCTCCTCCACCATCGCGTTCACGCGGTCCCAGTCGGTTTGCTTCATCCCAAATTCATTGCCGATGGCGCACAGCAGAAACGACGGGTGATTGCCGTAGGCCTCCGACATGCGGCGCAGTTCGGCCCGGAGAAAATCGGTGACCTGTGGGTCGCGCCCGATTCCGACGGGGCGCGTCACCGTTTCCGTGCCCCAGTCATCAATCCACGCGGCGGTTTCGGGCTGGAGATAAACGCCGAGCCGGTCCGCCGCCACGAACGCCGCGCGCGGCGGACACCAGGTGTGAAAGCGCACATGGTTGAAGCCATATTCCTTGACCACGCCAAGGATGCGTTCCCATTCCGGCACGGTCATGGGCGGATGGCCGGTGCGCGGATAGACGGCGCAATCCAGCGTGCCGCGCAGGAAAATGGGACGGCCATTCAGCCGCAGTTCCCGCCCCACGCGCTCGACGTGTCGGAAGCCGAACGCGGTGGTGACGGGTTCCGCTCCGACCAGCGAAACGCGGACCTGGTAGAGCACGGGGTTAAATTCGTCCCAGGCCCGCACCGGAGCGGAAAAATCCGCCAGCACCGCCTCGTGCGTGCTTTCGCCGGGCGGACATTCCCACGCCACACGCGCGACCGCGAAGCGCCCTGACCTGACGGGATTTTCCAGGCTGATTTCCGCGTTCTGCTGGACGGGGCCATCGGTGGCGTTCCGGACCCGCGCCCGCACGCGAACCGATTGACGGTCCGGCGCGGGAAAGACATCGAGCGATTCCACGGCGACCGGCGCGACGGCTTCCAGTGTGAGCGCCCCCACCAAACCGTTCCAGCGCGACTGCGTTTCCGGCCCGTAGGCGTGGGTGACGGTGGTGATGTTGTGAATCATCCGGTTGTCCACGCGAACGGTGAGACGATGGCGACCCGGCGCGAGCAAGCCGAGGTCGTAGCGGTGTTCCGCCACCAGCGAATCACATTCCCCCGCGTGTCGTCCATTGATCCAGACCCCGGTTTTCCAGAGCGCGCGTTCGAGCCGCAGCCGGACGTGACGGCCCTGCCAGGCAGCGGGAATTTCCACGTCCCGTTCATACCAGGCCGGGCCGACAAACAAATGGCGTCGGACGAGATAACCGTGCTCGTCAGCGCGGACTGGCTCCTTCACGCCAGGGAACCGTGTCGTCACCGGAAACGGGGCGGCGTGGCGCATGGTGTTGGTGTCGAGCGCAAACCCGAACCCGGCCAGGTCGGTGGTGTTGGGCAGGTGGATGCGATCGTCCGTGGCCAACGGAGCGGCGGGCCAGTTCGCGCTGAGGCCCACGTCCTCCGGGTCGAGGCGCAACCGCCATTCGCCCGCCAGGTCCAGCGGGGCCGCAGTGACCAGGCCAACATACAGCCCAGCCAGCATGGAGGTGAACAAGCGCAACACTTTCAGATCACAGTTCGGACTCCCGCATGAAGACCAGCGGTGGCGCGTCACCCGGGCCGCGCAAGCGGAGGGTGTCGCCGTCGCGCTCGAGGCGCGAGATGGATTCGAGCGCGCCGAGATATTTCGCCTCCCGTTCCATCGCGGCGGGCGATCCGGCCATGCGCGTGGCCGCGAGCGGGCCAACCTTGAGGGTTTCGCCCTCGACGCGGAGCGAGCCGCTGAAACGGTTGACGCCCGCGTGGCCGCTGATCTTCCCCTCGGCGGCGAAGACGAGCGTAGGCGGACGGTTGGTGCCCACCGATTCCCCCGCCATTTCCACGAGCCGCCAACGGGTGCCGGCCAGCGCCGCCAGGACATCCCCCAACGGGGCGTCGGCCACTTTCGGGGCGATTTCCGCGCGAGCTGGGTTCAGATCCTTAGCAGTCAGGGGCGGGGCACAGATGACGAGCGCCAGCCCGATCCACCAACAAGTGCGAATCATGGACAAACTGAAGCCCAAAACGTGCCTCCTTCCTATACCACATCCGGGGGAATGCCAGTGACGAGCAGCCTGCAGAGAGCCGTCCTTCCTGCCCGGGGATCGCCGCGAGGCGGGCCTCCACGGAGGAGAGGGGGCAGAAAAGATTTCCTCTTTCCCGCCTTCGCGGTTTCGGCTTTTCTCCCCGCCCATGATTATTTCTCGTTCCCCTTTGCGCATCAGCCTCGGCGGCGGCGGCACGGATTTGCCGTCGTATTACGAACAGCACACCGGCTTCCTTATCGCGGCGGCCATTGACAAGTATGTCTATATCACGCTGCACGACACGTTTGTCACCGATCTCATCGTCAAGTATTCCAAGCTGGAGCGTGTGCCCGATGCCAGCCAGTTGGAGCACCCCATCATTCGCGAAGCGATGGCGATGCTGGGAATCTCGGGACAGTCCATGGAGTTGACCTCGATGGCGGACATTCCCGCCGGCACGGGGCTGGGTTCCTCCGGCAGCTTCACGACCGCGCTGCTCAAGGCCCTCCACGCCTGGAAAAAGAACCTCGTTCACCCCGCCGAACTGGCCGAGCAGGCGTGCGACATCGAACTGAACCGGCTGAAGGAACCCATCGGCAAGCAGGACCAATACATCGCGGCCTACGGTGGCATCACCTGTTTCAAATTCCTGCCGGGCGGCAAGGTCGAGGCCTGGCCGTTGAAAATCTCCGAGGAAACGCTGTTCAACCTCGAGGACAACCTGCTGTTGTTCTTCACTGGCTATTCACGTTCCGCATCGGCAATTCTCAAGGAACAGGACACCAAGAGCAAAGCGGCGGACGCCGCCATGATCGAAAACCTCCATTTCGTGAAGGAGCTGGGGTTCCAGAGCCAGCGGGCGTTGGAGGCCGGAAACCTGAACGAATTCGCCCGGCTGATGGACGTGCATTGGCAGCGGAAAAAGGAGCGTTCCGGGGGCATGAGCAACGCCAAAATCAACGAGTGGTATGACCTGGCAATGGCGAACGGCGCGCTCGGTGGCAAGCTCATCGGCGCGGGCGGCGGCGGCTTCCTGATGTTCTACGCCGAGGACAAGGCCAAGCTCCGCCACGCCATGCGCGGCGCGGGTCTGAAGGAAGTGCGCTTCCGTTTCGACTTTGAGGGAACCAAGCTGCTGAATTCGTGAACCTCGCAGACTTCCCTGTCGCCCTCCTCGCCGGCGGACTCGCCACCCGGCTGCGGCCCATCACCGAGAAGGTGCCCAAGGTGCTCGTGCCCGTTGCGGGCAGGCCGTTCCTCGCGCATCAACTTGAGTTGCTCCACAAGCAGGGCATCCGGCGCGTCGTGCTTTGCCTCGGTCATTTGGGCGAGATGGTGGTGAAGGAGTTCGGCGATGGCGCGGCTTACGGCATGCAGCTTGAATACTCCTTCGATGGCCCCAAGCTGCTGGGCACGGGCGGCGCCCTGCGGCAGGCCCTGCCAAAGCTGGGCGGGCGGTTCTTCGTCCTCTATGGGGATTCGTATCTGACCTGCCCGTTTGCTCCCATCGCGGAGTTTTTTGAGCGCAGCGGCAAGGCGGGCCTGATGACCGTGTATCGCAATGAGGGGCGTTACGACACCAGCAACGTCGTCTTTCGCGACGGCGAAATTCTCGTCTATGACAAGCGGGTGAAGCTGCCGGAAATGCGGCACATTGACTACGGCCTGAGCTTGTTCCGCGCGGAGGTTTTTGCGCAATACCCTGCCGACGAAAAATTCGATCTGGCTGATGTAATGACCCAACTGGTCGCGCGGAAACAACTGGCTGGTTACGAAGTGCCGGAACGGTTTTACGAAATTGGCTCACACGCCGGTCTGGCGGAATTGAACGCGCTGCTCTCCCGTTCGCCTGGCTAATTTCCCGCCGGACCGCGGCCCTCCCAACTGATCGGGCCGGGCGGTCCTGGCTCGGGACAATGATCCCGAAAAACTGGATTGGCTTGGGTGGCACCGGCTACCCGCCCGTCGCACCCGGCTACCAGCCGGGTGAAACGCCCACCGGGACTGCCACGGAACGGCGCACAAGCGAGTGCTCCGGGCCTTTGGCCAACCGCGCGGCCAGTTGCCGCGCGGGACGGGCAAGTTGCCCGTTCCATCCGCTTCTTGTCCCCGGCCAGCTTGGTAATCCGGGATGATTCGTTCCGCCTTGCTTCGGGCTGTCGCCACCAGGGGGGCCATGAAGTCCGCCAGTGGACCGCCACCTCGTGCCCACTCCCCCATCCAGAGCCTGGCAAAAAACGGCAGGTTTTCGCCAATTTCGGGCTAGTCAGCTTATTAGCTTTGCGCCGAATCCATTTCTCAAGGCACAGGTAAGCTCATCTCCACCCCCTATGAAAACCATCGCTTTCCGGTTTTTGACTGCGTTTGTGACGGCTCTGCCCTTGGCCCTAGCGGGCTTTCCATTCGCTGACCAGTTTGAGGGCGGAATAAGCCAATGGACCACAACCGGAACGTGGGGCCTGACCACCGCCCGCTACGCCTCGCCTGCCCACGCGGCCACCGACAGTCCGGGCGCGTTCTACACCAACAACACCGACGCCGCGCTCAGCATGGCGGCCTCCGTCACCCTCGCCGACACGACTCGCCCCGCGTTGAGTTTCTTCCACCAATACGCCCTTGAATCCAACTACGACTTCGGTCGCGTGGAAATCTCCCTCGATGGGGGTGCAACGTGGCTGTCCACGCCGCTGGCCGCTTACACCGGTTCGACCACTGCGATGGCGCGCGAGCAGCTCGACCTGTCGCCCTACGTCGGCCAGGCCAACGTGCGCATCCGCTTCCGCCTCGTCACCGACTCCTCGGTCGTCATGGACGGCTGGTATGTGGACGATGTGCTGATTGCCGAAGCGCCCGCGCCGGTCACACTCACCGCCACGCTCACCAACCGCAATTCCGCCGCGCTCGCATGGACACCCTCTGCCGCGCCCGACTTCGCCGCCTACCGGCTTTACCGCGCGTTGTCGCCCGGCGTGGACTGGCGCTCGGCCCGGCTGGTGGCGGAGGTTACCACCGCTGCCACCACCAACCTGACCGACATCACGCTCAGCCCAAAAACGACCTACTACTACCGGCTGGCCGTCGTGAACACCAACGGCCTGCTCACGCTCGGCAACGAAATCGCCGTCACCACGCATCCCGGCATGGATTACCCGTTCGTGGACAACGGCGAGGGCGGTCCAAACACATGGATTGCCGACGCGCCGTGGGCCTTGAGCACCGAAGCCGCCGCCTCGCCCACGCGCGCCTGGAGCGATTCGCCCGGCGCAAACTACGCCAACGGCATCCCGTCACAGTCGCTCACCCTCGCCGCGCCGCTGTTCCTCGCGGGCAATGCCGTCGCGCCCGTGCTCTCGTTCAACCACAAATACGATTTTGCCTCCGGCGACTCCGCCAACGTCGAAATCTCCACCAACGCCGGCGCAAGCTGGACCTCGCTGGCTTCCTTCACCGGCACCGCCACCAACACCTGGCGACGCGCGCGCTTCAGCCTCGCCGCCTACACCAACGCCACCGTCTTATTGCGCTTGCGAATTACCAGCGATCCGAGCGCCAACGCCGACGGCTGGCACGTGGACGACATTTCCGTGGCCGAGTCGCCCGCGGCCATTCCCGCGCCGGTGCTCGACGAGGTCACGTCGCACTCGGTCCGCGTCACCTGGTCGGCGAGCAGCGACCCGTGGTTCGCGCACTACGCCGTGTTCCGCTCCACCACGCCGGGCGTGGGGATCAACTCGACGCTCGTGGCGCTCATCCCCGACCGGAACACCACCAGCCTCGTGGACACGAACCTCGCGCTGGACACGGTCTATTATTACCGCGTCTATGCGGTGAACGCTTACGGCACGTTTTCACCCGACAGCCCCACCGAAAGCAGCGTCCGCACGCTCAACAACCCGCTGCCGTTCAGCGACGGCTTCGAGGGCGCGCTGACCTCGTGGAATCTCACGGGCACGTGGGGACGCGCCACCAACCACGCCCGCAGCGGCGTCGCCTGCCTGAGCGATTCGCCCAGCGCCGCCTACACCAACAGTTCAGATTCGTTCGCCCAAACTGCGGTTGATTTGCGCGGCAGCACCTGGCCGGTATTGCGGTTCTGGGATCGGCATCGGCTGGCGGACAACGACTGGGCGCGGGTGGAGGTTTCGCCGGATGGGAGCAGTTGGACGCCGGTCTATGGGGCGTGGGGCATCCGGGAACAGTGGCGCGAGCAGCAGATTGATCTGTCGCCGTGGAAGAACCAGAGCAACCTGCGCATCCGGTTTCACATTTGGACGGACGGGGGCACCACCGAGGACGGCTGGAGCATTGACGATGTGGTGGTGGCCGAGCACGCGCCGGTGGCGGTGAGCCTGACGTTGGTCGAAGGGTTTGAGTCGGGACTGACCAACTGGCTGGCCAGCAGTTGGGCGGTGGACACCAACCAGCCCTACCAGGGCAGTTTTGCGGTGCGGGACGTGCCGGGGCGGATGAACCCGGACACCAGCTACAGTCTGGTGCTGGGCGGTCCGCTGAACCTGAGCAACGCGGTCAATCCGCAGTTGGTATGCTGGGTGCGGGGACAGTTGTGGTATCGGTCGCGTTTCCGGGTGCAGTATTCGACGGATGGGGGGCTGAACTGGCCGGAGTTGAGTGGATTGAACTACGACTGGAATCAGGGCTGGACGCGGCTGCAGGTCAGTTTGCAGAGCCTTACCAACCAGACGGTGCGGCTGCGGTTTGTGACGTGGAACGAGTGGAGCAGCGCCCCTGCCCAGAGCCTCTGGCTGGACAAGGTCGTCATCGAAAACGCGCCCCAGCCGGTCACGCTGGCCGCACCGACAGACATCACGCCGGATTCGATGCGGCTGACGTGGACCGAAACGGCGATTCCGAACTTCAAGGCCTATCGCGTCTATCGCTCCGAGTCGGCCGACCCGACCGAGAGCGCGACGCTGGTGGCGGTCATCACCAATCGCGCGGCGACAACCTTCACCGACAGCGGGCTGATGGCGCGGCGGACCTACTACTACCGCGTTTATCTTTACAACGACAACGACACGAGCGTCGGCTCGAACCAGGCTTCGGCGATGACCGCGGGCGTTGGCCTGCCGTTCGCGGACAGCTTCGAGACCAACCAGCCCGGCTGGACGTTTACCGGCACATGGTCGCGCGCGGCGGGCATCGGGCGCAACGGCTCATGGGCCTTGCAGGATTCGCCCGGCGATTACCCGAACAATGCCAGCCATTACGCCCAGTTCGCCGTGGATTTGCGCGGTCTCAACTGGCCCGTGCTGCGCTTCTGGGATCGGCACGCCTTCGCCGACAACGACTGGGGTCGGCTCTTCATCTCCGGCGACGGCGGCGCGAACTGGACCTGCGTGTATGGCGTCTCGGCCACGCGCACGGACTGGGCGGAACAGGCGATTGACCTTTCGCCGTGGAAAAACTCCGGCCAGGTCTGGGTGCGTTTCCAGGTCAACTCCGACGGCGGCACGCAAAACGACGGCTGGTATTTGGACGACGTGTCCCTAGCGGACCACGTGCCCGGCCCGGCGGTGTATCCGTTTTTCGAGAACTTTGAGGCCGGGCTGGGCAACTGGCTGCCCTCGTCGTGGGCGCTGGACACCAACTCGCCCTACGCCGGGCAATTCGCCGTGCGCGACACCGTGCCGCCGCGCATCCCGCCGGACGCGCAACTGGCGCTGGTGCTCGCCCGCGAATTGAACCTGACCAACGCCGTCAATCCCTCGCTGACCTTCTGGCTGCGCGGGCAACTGTGGTATCGCACCCGTTTCCGCGCCCAGGCTTCGACCGACGGTGGCGTCAACTGGAACGACCTGGCCGCGTTCAACTACGACTGGAATCAAAACTGGACGCGCGTCCAAGCATCGCTGACCAACCACATCAACCGCACCATCCGTCTGCGCTTCATTGTTTGGAGCGAATGGAGCAGCACGCCGGACCAGGACCTGTTCCTGGATAATATTGGCATTGGCGAACCCGCCCCCGGCGCGCCCACATTGGCCGCCCCGGCCAACTTCACGATTGTGGGCGTGTCCCGTCCGACACTCGTTGTGAGCAATGCCGTGGATTTTCAGGGCGATCCGCTCACGTATCGCTTCGAGGTCTATGCCGACCCGGCGCTGTCGCAGGTGGTGGCGCAAGTGCCGGCCGTCGCTTCCGGCCCGGCGACGACCAGTTGGCAGGTGGACACCGACCTGCCCAACAACGCGCAGTTCTGGTGGCGCTGCCGCGCCAGCGACGGCACGAACATCGGCCCGTGGATGGCCACGGCGACGTTCTTCGTCAACGAAACCAATCGCCCACCGGTCGCGCCGGTGATTGCCGGGCCGCCGCCGGGACTGGTTCTGACCAATCTCGACGTGCTGCTGCTGTGGTGGCCGTCGGCGGGCGACCCGGACGAGGGTGACCGCGTCGTTTCCTACAACATCCAGGTGGCGGACAATCCGGCGTTCGCGCTGCCGGTGATCAACGCCACCAACATCCCGGCCATCGAACTGCCGCCGGGCACGAACTGGGTCTTGAGCCTGCCGTTGAACAGCCTGCCCGGCGCGCAGAACATGGTCTGGCGCACGCTCTATCATTGGCGCATCAGCGCACAGGATCAGCGCGGATTAAGTTCGCCGTGGTCGGCGGCGTGGCCGTTGCAATACGGCCCGCCCGCACCGCGTGCCGGCACGATCACCGGCATCCGCCGTGATCCGGGCAGCCAGATCACGCTCGAGTGGGCGAATGCGGCGGGGTTTGTCTATGTCGAGTTAACGCCGACCCTGAACCCGCCGCAATGGCACACCGTGGCCGGGCCGTTGGGCGGCACGAACTGGACGTTCACGCCCTTGCCAGGACACGAATCCGGCTTCTACCGGCTACGTTGCGATTGACGCGCCCAACTGTCGGCGCTGCGGCTGCCTGCGAGCTTCGGAACTGAACCCAAGAGAGGCGTTGGCTGGCAAACCGCCCCTTCTACTTTTTGGGGTTTTGCCTTCCCACGAAGAGGTGAACAGGCCGTCCTGTGACACACGGCAACGAATCGAATGTGTTCTCCGATGAAATGGTTGCCGGATCGAAGTCCCTTGCCCCGCGATGGAATGCACGCCGCAACCGAGACCGGAGTCAACGAGGAACGGGGGCGTGGCAATTCAAAATGTTTGTTCACCAATCTGCCGGTCCTGGGAAATTTCCGGCTTCTACTTTTCCCGATGACCGTGTTTCATCCGCACATGACATTTGCCGAGCAATTCCTCAACGAAGTCCAACAGGTCACCGCCAAGATTGACGCCAGCGCCATCGAAAAAATGGCGGATGCCCTCGCCGCCGTGCGCGAACGCGGCGGTCGCCTGTTCATTCTGGGCGTCGGCGGCAGCGCCGGCAACGCGGGTCATGCCGTGAACGACTTCCGCAAGATCTGCGGCTTCGAGGCCTATGCACCCACGGACAACGTCTCTGAACTCACCGCCCGCACCAACGACGAGGGCTGGGCCACCATCTTCGCCGAATGGCTCAAGGGCAGCCGCATCAGCGCGAAGGACGGTCTGCTCATCTTCTCCGTCGGGGGGGGAAACCTGGAAAAGAACGTCAGCCCCAACCTTGTCAGCGCCATTCAGGTGGCCAAGCAGGTGGGCGCGACCATCACGGGCGTGGTGGGCCGCGACGGCGGCTACACGGCCAAGGAAGCCAATGCCTGCGTGATCGTGCCGACGGTGAATCCCGACCACGTCACGCCGCATTCGGAGGCGTTTCAAGCGGTCGTGTGGCATCTGCTCGTCTCGCATCCGAAGCTGAAGGCGAAGGCGACGAAGTGGGAAAGCACAAAGTGAACCGGTAGTCCGGGTGCCATCCCCATGTTGTCGGAAGCTCGCGGCGTGATATTTTGGTATCCATGACTGCCATCGAAGAAATCAGCAAACAGGCTCTTGCCATGGCTGTCGAGGACCGCGCGGCGCTGGCCGAGTTGCTACTGGGGTCCTTGCCCCCGGTTTCGGAGGAATGGTCTGAAGCCGAGGAATTGGCCGAAGCCGAGCGACGCGATGGCCAGATTGAATCCGGACAGGCCCAGATTTTGCACGAGGGCGACTTTTGGAAGCGCATCGAGGCCCGTCGCCTGAAGTGAAAATCTACTACCATCCAGCCGTTGAGCGGGATATCGCGGACGCCCTTCACCACTATGATTCCATTTCGCCGACGCTGGGGAACGAGTTTCTGGAAGAGTTGCGACATTTCATCAGGCTTGCCGCAACGCACCCGAGGAAGTTTCACCCTGTCAGCCCCAAGTTTCGCCGGGTGAATCTGCGACGATTCCCATATCACTTCCTATTCCGCGAGATTTCAGGCGGCATCCGCATCACGCTGGTGCGACATCACAAACGTCATCCTGATCACGGCATGGAGCGACGCTGACCATGTTCGCCCCCAATCCCCCGCCCCGCCCTGCCGTCTTCCTTGACCGCGACGGCGTCATCAATCGCGCCCTGGAGCGTCAGGGCAAACCGTATCCGCCCACCAGCCTTGCCGAGTTTGAAATTCTACCTGGCGTTGCCGAAGCCTGCGCGAATTTGAAGCAGGCGGGCTTTCTCCTCGTTGTCGCCACCAACCAGCCCGATGTGGGCCGTGGCACGCTGGCACAATCCACCGTCGAAGCGATTCACACCCACATGTGCCAAATGCTGCCGATTGATCGCGTCGAGGTTTGCTATCACGGCGGCGAGCGTTATGGGCAGCCGTGCGACTGCCGCAAGCCCAAGCCCGGCATGTTGCTCCGCGCAGCGCGGGAACTGGGCATTGACCTCGCGCACAGTTGGATGGTCGGGGACCGCTGGCGGGACATTGACTGTGGCCACGCCGCCGGCTGCCGGACGGTGTTTATTGACTACGGTTACGACGAGGCGCTCCGCCAGCCGCCCGATTACCGGGTGAAGAATCTGGCCGAGGCGGCCAAAGTGATTCTTGACGCGCGCGGGGCTTCCGCCATTTGATGCGTCCCGCCATTTCGACCCCACTCAAAACTCCCCATCACCCCATGCCCAAATCACTCAAAGACCTTTCCGTTCACATCTATGCCGACGGTGCCGACAAGGCCGGCATGCTCAACCTCTACGCCAACCCGCTCATCAAGGGCCTTACCACCAACCCGACGTTGATGAAAAAGGCGGGCATCACGGACTTCGAGGCCTTCGCGAAGGACATCCTGCAAACCATCAAAGACAAACCCATCTCGCTCGAGGTGTTTTCCGACGATTTCCCGGAGATGAAGCGGCAGGCGCTCAAAATCCGCGAGTGGGGCCCGAATGTTTACGTCAAAATCCCCATCACCAACAGCCGCGGCGAATCCTCGCTGCCGCTCATCAAGGAGCTGGGCGCGCAAGGCGTGAAGTTGAATGTCACCGCGCTGCTGACCTTGGAGCAGGTTCACGGCGTCGCGCAGGCGCTGAACCCCGCCGTGCCCTCGGTGGTGTCCGTGTTTGCGGGCCGCATCGCCGACACCGGCGTGGACCCCATGCCGCTGATGCTCGCGTGCAAAGCCCTGCTCGCCAATCAACCCAAAGCTGAGCTGCTCTGGGCCAGCGTGCGCGAGGTGCTGAACATCTTCCAGGCCGACGCCTGCGGCTGTCAGATCGTCACGGTGCCGCACGACATCCTCGCCAAGGCCATCAAGATGACCGGCATGGACCTGACGGCCTTGTCGCTTGACACGGTCAAGATGTTTGCCGCGGACGCGGCGGCGGCGGGCTTCAAACTGTAGGCCATCCTGCCTCCTCGAAAACAATCAACCCCCGTGGCGCAGTTGCGCCCGGGGGTTTTCCGGTTACGGTGGAGGCGCAATGGATCCGATTTCGCACATCGCACTGGGGGCTTCCCTGAGCTACGCCGCGTTCAGTCGGCAACTGGGCCGCACGGCGGCCTGGGCGGGCGGGCTGGCCGCCTTTGTGCCCGACGCGGACGTGTTCATTCGCAGCGCGGCGGACCCGCTGCTCGGCATCGAATATCATCGCCACTTCACTCACGCCCTTGTGTTTGCGCCGCTGGGGGCGGCGCTCGTGGCGGCGTTGTGGCTGACCCGCGCCCGCTGGCGCCCCCATGCCCTTACGCTTTGGCTGGCGTGCCTCCTCGCCTACGTCAGTCACTGCCTGTTGGACGCGGCGACCAGCTACGGCACGCTCCTGTGGTGGCCGTTCAGCGACCGGCGCGTGGGTTGGGATTTCATTTCCATCATTGACCCAGTCTTCACGCTTCCTTTGCTGGCGGGGCTGGCAATTGGGCTGCTCCGGCAACGGTTGGTGCTGGTGAAAGGCGCGCTGGCGTTGGCCCTGGGCTATCTGACTCTCGGCGCGATCCAATGCGCCCGGGCTTCGGCTGCCCAAGAGGCCCTTGCCCGGCAACGCGGGCACACCATCGAACGCGCCGAGGTGATGCCCACGATGGCCAACAACGTCGTCTGGCGCGCGCTTTATCTGCACGACGGACGCATCTACAGCGACCGCATCCGCGTGGGGTGGTTTTCCCGTCCGACGGTGATCGAGGGCTGGTCGCTGCCGCAGGTCACGGCTGCCGATTTGTTGCCTGAAGAAGTGGACCGCGACCAGCACCGCTCCTTCGCGCGGTTCGCGTGGTTCTCGGAAGGGTGGGTGGCGCGCAAACCCACCGATCCCACCGTCCTCGCCGACATGCGTTACTCGCTCTCTGCCGAGGCGTTTGATCCCATTTGGGGCATCCGCTTCCTCGCCCCCGAGGCACCCGTGGACGTGGAATGGGTCAACCGCTCACGTGACCGCCGCATTCCGCTGGCCGACCTCTGGCAGGAAATCACGGGGCGCGACGCCCGCTATCGGCCGCTCGCCGCACTGGCGGTGGCAACCCCGTGACGCGCGCGCGGACGACAACTGCCCGCTGGCGTTTCGCCCTTCCGACCCTACACTGCGCGCCGCATGAGCAAGCGGTTCTACCTGACGACGGCGATTGACTATGTCAACGGCGCGCCCCATCTGGGCCACGCCTATGAGAAGGTCATCACCGACACCATCGCCCGCGCCCGGCGCAGCCTCGGTCAGGACGCGTTCTTCCTGACCGGCGTGGATGAACACGGGCAGAAGGTGCAGCAGGCCGCGCAGGCCGAAGGCAAATCCCCGCAGGCGTATTGCGACGAACTCACCGCCATTTGGCGAGCGTTCGCCGAAAAGCTGGGCTTGTCCAATGACGATTTCGTCCGCACCACCGAGGCCCGGCACAAGCGGGTCGTGAGCGCCATTCTGACGAAGCTCCACCGGCAGGGCGACCTCTACAAACAACCCTACCGCGGCTACTACTCGGTGAAGGAGGAAACCTTCCTGACCGAGAAGGACCGCCTGCCCGACGGCACGTGGGATGCGGCTTGGGGGCAGGTCGTCGAACTGGTCGAGGAGAACTGGTATTTCAAGATGGGGCGGCATCAGCAGTGGCTCATCCAGCACATCGAAGCGAATCCCTCATTCGTGCAGCCCGATTACCGCCGCAATGAAGTCCTCGGCTTCCTCAGATCGCAGCCGCTCGAGGATCTCTGCATCTCGCGCCCGGCGGCCCGTTTGAACTGGGGCATTCCCCTGCCCTTCGACCCCGACTACGTCACCTACGTCTGGTTCGATGCGCTGACAAACTACATCACCGTCCCCGCCTCGCTGGGCGACCCCGCGATCTGCGGCCCGCTCGGCCTGGACGCGACCGGCATTGCCCGGCCCGCGTCGCTGTGGCCCGCCGACATCCACGTGATCGGCAAGGACATCGTGAAATTCCACGCGGTTTATTGGCCCATCATGCTGCACGCGGCCGGCATCGAATTGCCCCGGCAGATTCTCGCGCACGGTTGGTGGCAGAAGGACGGCGCGAAAATCAGCAAGAGCACCGGCAACATCGTCGAACCCGTCGCCGTCATCGAGGAATGGGGGCTGGACGCCTTCCGCTTCTATGTGTTGCGCGAGCTGAACATCGGCCCCGACGGCAACTGGACCGACGCCGGCTTCCGCGCCCGTTACCAGGCCGAACTGGCCAACGGCCTCGGCAACCTCGTCAACCGCTCGCTATCCATGCTCAAGCGTTACCGCGCCGGCATCGTCCCCGTCGCTGCCAACGACCTTGAACCGGACGCCGCCCGCGCCATTTCCGAAGTTCGCGGCCACCTCGAACGCAACGAACTGCAGGCCGCGCTGCAAAGCATTTGGGCGCTCATCACGCGCGCCAACCAGTTCGTGGACCAGACCGCGCCCTTCAAGCTCGCCAAGGATCCCGCCCAGGCGCAGCGGCTCGACGAGGTTCTCTACAACCTCGCCGAAACGTGCCGCGTCATCGCCGTGCTGCTCTGGCCCTTCCTGCCCGGCACCGCCACCAGGATTTACGAGCAACTCGGCCTTCCCGGAGCGCCCGACCAGTTCGCCACCGCAGGCTGGGGCGGATTGAAACCGGGCCATGCCATTGGCACTCCCGCTCCGCTCTTCCCGCGCAAAGACGCTTGAGTCCAGCGGCAAACGGGAGACCGAGGTGAACCAGAAGGCTACCGTGGAAACCTCCCTACCCGATCACTACGCCACGTTGGGTCTGGACCGGCGCTGCACCGAGGCCCAGATCCGCGCCGCCTACCGGTTGCTCGCCAAGCAACTTCATCCCGATGTCAACGGCGACTTGCCTGCCGCCCTGGCCCAAACGCAGGCCCTCAACGCGGCCTATGAAACCTTGAGCGACCCCGCGCGCCGCCAACAATACGACCGCCAACTGACCGCGCGGGAACAACGCGACCGCCAACGTCGCCCCGTCGGCGCAACCATCACCCAGCCGGTCCACCTGCGGCTCGAAGAATTTCTCCGCGGCACGACCCTGGAAGTGCGCGTGGACGACCCCGGACAGCCGGATGGACCGGAGCGTTGCGAATTGGTGGTGCCGCCGGGCACCGCTCCCGGCACCCGGTTCCGCCTCCCCCGGCGTGACGGCGGATTCGTCGTCCTCCGCGTCCAACCGCGCCCCGACCTGCGGTTCAAGGTGCGCGGGGCGGATGTTCGCTGCGACCTGCGCATCCGCCCGGACCGCGCCCGGCAAGGCGGCGTGGAAACGGTGCGCGGGCTGACCGGCAACCTGCTGCGCGTGTTGATCCCACCGCGCGTGGCAAGGGGAGAAATCATCCGCCTGCCCAACGAGGGACTGCCCAGAGCAAGCGGCGGACGCGGCGACCTGCTCGTGCGCGTGCTTTACCAACCCATCGTGCAAATCCGCCGGGCGGGGCGGGGCTGAGCCGTGGGCCTCGCTTCTTGCGTCACCCTCAGGTTGCAGCCCGGGGAGGCGCGTGATAGCTTCGCGCGGTTCATGTCAGACCAACCAAAGTCAAATCCGGAGAAACCGGAGCCGGGGAAAAACCCCGAATTTCGGGTTCCGCCGCGCACGTGGATTGTTTGGGCCATCATCATTGGCGGCCTGGTTACCCTCATTTCCTTCCGCGAACGGGGCAATCCCCCGGGCGAGGAGCTTTCCCAGCCGGTCTTTTTCCAAAAGTTCAACTCCAACCTGATTGCCAGTGCCACGCTGGTTTACAGTCCGCAATCCCTGCCTTCGGCGGAGATCAACGGCAAATACCTCAAAACCGACGAGAGCGGCAAAATCGTCACCGCCGATGGCAAACCCGTCGAGGTGCCGTTTGTCGTCAAGAACGCGCTGCTTACCGAGCGGATGCTCGAGCAATTGATGGAATCCAAGGTGGTGAAGACGCACCAGCCGAACACGCTGATGTTCTCGCTGCTCATCAACCTGCTCCCCATCATTCTGATCGCCGTGCTGATCTGGTTCTTCTTTATCCGCCAGATCAAGATGGCCGGAAAAGGCGCGCTGAGTTTTGGCAAGAGCCGCGCCCGGATGCTCACCAAAGAGCGCAACAAGACCACCTTCAAGGACGTGGCCGGCATTGACGAGGCCATAGATGAGGTCAAGGAACTGGTCGAGTTCCTCAAGGATCCGCGGAAATTCCAACGCCTCGGCGGTCGCATTCCCAAGGGCGTGCTCATGGTTGGCCCGCCGGGCACCGGCAAAACCCTCCTCGCCAAGGCCATTGCTGGCGAGGCCGATGCCTCGTTCTTCAGCATCAGCGGGTCGGACTTCGTGGAAATGTTCGTGGGCGTCGGCGCGAGCCGCGTGCGCGACATGTTTGAGCAGGCCCGCAAGAACACCCCCTGCCTCATCTTCATTGACGAAATTGATGCGGTAGGCCGCAGCCGTGGACAAGGTCTCGGCGGCGGGAATGACGAGCGCGAGCAGACGCTGAACGCCCTGCTCGTCGAAATGGACGGCTTCGACACCACGGATGGCATCATCATCATCGCTGCCACCAACCGGCCCGATGTGCTCGACCCTGCCCTGCTCCGCCCGGGCCGCTTCGACCGGCAAGTCACGGTCAACCTGCCTGACGTCCGGGGCCGCGAAGCCATCCTCAAGGTCCACGCCAAAAACATCAAACTCGAACCGGACGTGGATTTGTCCGTGATCGCGCGTGGCACGCCCGGCTATTCCGGCGCGGAACTGGCCAACCTTCTGAACGAGGGCGCCCTGCTCGCCGCCAGTCTGAACAAAAAGGCTGTCGGCATGAAGGAATTGGAGGAGGCGCGCGACAAGGTCCGCTGGGGCCGCGAGCGGCGCAGCCTGGCGATGACCGAGGAGGAAAAACGGTTCACCGCCTGGCACGAAGCCGGTCACGCGTTACTGACCGTCTTGTTGCCCCACACCCATCCCCTGCACAAGGTCACCATCATCCCTCGCGGACAGGCCCTTGGGGTCACCATGTCCCTGCCCAAGGACGACGTGTTGAGCCATCGCCGCAAGCAGATGCTCGATACCATCGCCGTCATGATGGCTGGCCGGATTGCCGAGGAACTGGTGGCGAATGACATTTCGAGCGGAGCCGCGGGCGACATTCAGCAGGCCACCCACCTGGCGCGCGCGATGGTCATGCAGTTCGGGATGAGCGATCGCCTCGGCATGGTGCAGTATGGGAGTGATGACGAATACGTCTTCCTCGGGCGCGACCTGGGCCGGCACAAATCCTACAGCGAGGTCACCGCGCGGGAGATTGATGACGAAGTCCGGCGCATCATTGACGAGGGTTACAAACGCGCCAAGGAGCTGATCCTCCAGCACCGCGACAAGGTGCAGCGCATCGCCGAACTGCTGCTGGAATACGAGACGTTGGATGGCAGCCAGGTCGAGGAAATCGTCCGCACCGGGAACCTTAGCAACCCGCCCACCCGCCCCAAAGCGGACGTTGGTCCGATGCAAGGCGCGCCCGCCGGCGAAACACTCCCCGAACCGCCGCCCAAACCCGCGTCGCCACCCATCCCGGGCTTGGGCGCCCCGGCACCCTCCCCGGCCTGAAGCTGCGGCGCATTATTGCCCTGCCTCAACATCCGTGCGAAGCGCACGATCATCGCAGGGTTCCGTCCAGCAGGTCCGCGATGAGCCGCGCCGCGCGCTCCGGGGCGCCCGGCGGCCCGAGGGATCGCACGACCTCGGCCAGTTGCCCACGCACCACAGCCTGACGCGCCGGGTCGTTGAGTAGGGCCAGCGCCGCCCGCGACAAGTTCTCGGCCGTAGCTTCGGCCTGAACAAATTCCGGAAACAAAGGGGCGTCAGCCAGAATGTTCGGCATCGAGAGCCACTTGACCTGGATGATCCGTCGGCCAACCCAATAGGTTGGCCAGGAGGTCTTGTAGAACGTCACCGCCGGCACGCCGAAAAACGCGCACTCCATCAGCACGGTGCCGGTTTTCGAGATGGCCAGCTCCGCCCCGCGCAACGCGGCGGAAATTCCGCCCACTTGAACAACCGCTGCGTTGCCGAGAGCCGCCAGCCCGGCGCGCAATTCTTCTGCCAGCGAGGCCTCGGGGGCAACGGCCATGAATCGCGATTGGGGACGGGCGGCGGCAATGCGCCGCGCCGTTTCCAGCAACAGTGGCAGGTGGCGCCGCACTTCATCGGCGCGACTACCAGGCAGCAGCAGGAGGTGGCGTGGGCCAGGCTCCAGAGGCCTGACGGCCTCGCCAGCATAACGCCCCACCAAAGGATGGCCGACGAACTCCACGCGCAGTTCCGGCACTCGTGCCGCATACCATGCCGGCTCGAAGGGAAAGATGGTCAGCAGCAGGTCGAGGGTTTCCGCCATTTGGAAGGCGCGCCCCGGACGTGAAGCCCACACCTGTGGCGAAACGAATTGCACAATGCGCGGATTCCAGTTGTTGAACATCCCGCGCCGCCGTCGGGCCAGTCGGCGGACAGCCGCCGCGAGCCGACCGTTGAAACCGTGAAAGTCCACGCAAATGAGCGCGTCGGGCTGTCGTTCCCGCGCAAGGCGCAGCAGTTGGTGGAGCAGGCGGCGGAATTTGAGCGCCTGCCGCACGGCCTCGCTGAGACCAATGACCGAATGACGGGTCAGATCGAAGGCCAGTTCCACACCGGCCGCCGCCATCCGCGGCCCGCCCGCGCCGAAGAAACGCGGGGCCAGCGCGGTGCGGAGTGGTTGCGCGTCGGCCGTGCCATGGGCGCAGCGCCTCGTCCATTCGCGGCGCAGCGCTTCAACGAGTTCTGCCGCGAGCGCGTCGCCGCTGGCCTCACCGGCCACGACCATGAAGGTGGGCGGTTTCATGCCGGGTCACTCCGGCAGGCCGCACTCGCGCTCGAACCGGTTGATCTTGTCGCGCAAACCGGCGACGAACAGGAGGTCATGCAGCGCGATCCGCAGGTCAGGCTTCGGTTCAAGAGCCTCGGTGCGGCCACCCCGGCCCGGGCGGGTCACGAGCACGACATTGACCCCGTAAGTCTCCCGCAGGGTGGCCTCGGCGAGGGTCCGTCCGTGCAAAGGCGGACCAGCCCGGACCTGCGCGAGCTGGTAGTCACCGCACAATTCCTGCCGGTCGCTCCCCGCGTTGTCGCGGAGGCGCTCGGCCAGTCGGTAGGCCATATCGCGCGAGGGCAGGATGACCAGGTCCGCGCCGAGCTTTTCCAGCACGGTCGCGTGCTTGGCGTCCATGGCGCGGCAAATGAGGCGCTTCACCTTCAGCTCCCGCAAGAGCAGCGTCGTGAGAATGCTGCCC
>JBKBTZ010000046.1:0-24801 GCA_046290825.1 Limisphaerales bacterium | reverse complement strand
GTCGCCGACGCCACACGCCACGACTGGCCACATCGCTGCGGATGAGGACATCCGCGCTCCGTTGCCCCGGCGCGCGGACGTCCCCGTCCGCAGCCACGTCCACCAACCAGCCGTCCCCAGACCTTTTACCGCACGACCAGACAGAAGCCTGTCGCCAATACCACCGCCCCGGCCCGCTCATCTCCCGGATTGCATCCAGGTCGCGAGGCAAAACCGCCCAAAACAGGGGGGGTCGCGACCTGTGCTGCATCCTGCGCATGACCAACAACTTGCAACAAAAAAACCGGTTTCCGCCCCGTTTTTTCAACGCGATGGGGCCCGCCCAAAATGGGGTCCCGACCTAACCCGTGCTTGACGCCCTGCAAACATTGATGTTTTTAGGGGTGCTGGGCCGCATGCGGTCCGCGCCGAAAGGCATTGGAGACTCTCCAAGGTCGTCACGACCTCGAGGCCGACCAGGGGGGGGCCGCATGCGGTCCGCGCCGAAAGGCATTGGAGACAGCGCCTGCTGGCGACGAAGATTGTTCATTTTACAAGGGGGGCCGCATGCGGTCCGCGCCGAAAGGCATTGGAGACTCAGTTCCTCCTGTTGGGCTTGTTGCTCTGCGCGGATGGGCCGCATGCGGTCCGCGCCGAAAGGCATTGGAGACCGGAAACGTCTGGTTTAAGATTTCTGTAGCTTCCCTTGGGGCCGCATGCGGTCCGCGCTGAAAGGCATTGGAGACAGTCGGACGTGTGGCCGCGATAGAACCGTGCGGGATGCGACCGGGTTTGCAGGATGTCGGCGTAAAACATGATTGCCGATAAACCCGGGATGGTGGAGGCGGGGGGAGTCGAACCCCCGTCCCTGACAAATTTGCCAGCCGCGACTACATGCTTAGCCGGAAGAGAGTCTCGACCGCCGGATAACCTTCCGACACGAATCCAACGGTCCAGTCCGCGGTGATTTTCTCGGGGGAACGCCCGCCTGACTCCACGTTCCACCCCTACCTGCTGTGGCGTTCATCCGGAATAGCAGGTGTCAACCGGTGAACGTCGCGGACTTAGGCCGCGAGAGCCAACTCTTCGTTAGCAGTTGATTTTTGATGCGATGATTTACGAGGCCAACGCATCGTCCTCGGCATGCCGCCTCTGGCGCCTCTCCCAGGTCGAAACCAGTGCGCCCCCTTCCACGCCCGTAGCATCCCCCGGAACCCCGGCGCGGTCAAGCCGGGGTTGACCGGCTGGCAGTCGGATAATACTGTCCGCCCATGGAAACGGTGGCCCTGAAAATGGACCGTCGGCACGTGCAGTTGTTGAAGCGGCACGCCGAGGCGCGCGGCTGTTCGCAAGCCGCCGTCGTCCGCGAACTCATCGAGCGCCATCTCGGCGGTGAATCTCGGGCCTCCCTGCATGAACAGGCCCGGGATTTGTGCGGCACGCTGGCCGGTCCGCGTGACCTGTCCACCCGCAAGCTCAAGGGATATGGCCGGGACTAGGGTGTTGCTCGATACGGGGCCGCTCGTCGGTTATCTCAACGGGCAGGATCAGCATCATCGCTGGGCGGTTCAGTGCTGGTCGGCATTGTTTGAGCCGCTTTGGACCTGCGAATCCGTTCTTTCCGAGGCGGTGTTTGCCTTGCAATCCGAAGGGCTGAGCACTGAACCGTTGTTGCGGCTGGTTGAGCGCGGGCTGGTCCGGGTGGAGTTCAATCTCGCCGAGCACCGCGCGGACATCCTCCGGCTGCTGCGCAAATACGCCGACCAGCCCATGAGCCTCGCCGATGCCTGTCTGGTGCGCATGGCGGAATGTCACCCGCATTGCCAGATTTTGACCACGGATCGGGATTTCCTCGTGTATCGGCGGCACGGCCGCCAGGTCATTCCTGTCCTCTCGCCGTTCGGGGAATAACATGGTCACCCTTTCCGAAGTTTCAAAGGCCTACGGCGGTAAGACACTCTACACCGGGGCCACGCTGACGCTCACCCGCGGCGACCGCGTCGGGCTGGTCGGGCCGAATGGCGCGGGCAAGACGACGCTGTTCAACCTGATCCTCGGACGCGAGGAGGCCGACGAGGGCAAGGTGCTTGTCGAGCGGAATACCCGCATCGGCCATCTGCCGCAGGAAAGCGCGCCCGTCGGCGACGAAACCGTGCTCGAACTGGCCACCGCCGTTTCCGAGGAATACGCCCGGCTCCGCAAACAGGTCATCGCCATCGAAGCCGGCCATCACGACCACGTGGACTGGAACGACGATGTCCACAGCCGCTTCAACGATCTGGGCGGATTCCAGCTCGAAGCCAAGGCCAAACAGATCCTCAGGGGTCTCGGCTTTCGCGAGACGGATTTTGACCGTCCCGCCCGGCAACTGAGCGGCGGCTGGGTCATGCGCGCTCACCTGGCCCGCCTGCTGGTCTGGGAGCCGGACGTGCTCATGCTCGACGAGCCGACGAACCATCTGGACCTGGAGACGGTCCTGTGGTTTCAGGAATACCTCTCGCACTATCCCGGCGCGATCCTCGTCATTTCCCACGACCGCGAGTTCCTGAACTTCCTCGTGGACAGCATCGTGGAAATCCGCATGGGCCGGCTGTTCCGGTATCGCGGCAACTACGATTCGTTCCTCGAGCAACGCGAGGCCAACGAGGCCCAGCTCCTCGCCGCCTACAAGAACCAGCAGCGTGAAATTGCGCGGCTGCAGGAATTCGCCGACCGCTTCCGGGCCAAGAACAGCAAGGCCTCCCAGGCGCAGGCCAAGCTCAAGCAGATCGCGCGCATGGACAAAATCGAGGCGCCCACCGGCCCCGAGGCGACCGTGGATTTCCGTTTTCCGCAGCCCGAGCGCAGCGGGTTGAAGACCATCACGCTCAAGGGGGTGCATCACGCCTACGGTGAGAACGTCATCTACCGCGGCGTGGATTTTCAGGCCGAGCGCGGCCAGCGCATCGTGCTCGTCGGCCCAAACGGCGCGGGCAAAAGCACCCTGCTCAAGCTCATCGCGGGCGTGCTCCCGGTCCAGCAGGGCGAGCGCATTCCCGGTCACAACGTGAAACTGGGTTATTTCTCCCAGTATCGCGGCGACACCCTGCGCCCGGAACTGACCGTCTTGGAGGAGGCCCTCGACACGCCGCAGCGCGTCACCGAAACCTTCGTCCGCAGCGTGCTGGGCTGTTTCCTGTTTCGGGGCGATGACGTTTTCAAAAAGGTCAGCGTGTTGAGCGGGGGCGAGAAAAGCCGGCTCGCCCTGGTGAAGCTGCTGCTCGACCCGCCAAACCTGCTGCTCCTCGACGAACCGACCACCCATCTGGACTTGTCCTCGGTGGATGCGCTGCTGGGCGCACTGGAGGAATACACGGGCACGATCATTTTCATCAGCCACGACGTGTATTTCATCAAGCAGCTCGCGAATCATGTGGTCCATGTCCACGCCGGCACGCTGACGCACTACGGCGGCGGCTACCAATACTACCTCGACAAGTCCGCCGCGAAGGACGCGCGGGTCGCCCTGACCGCCGGCGGTGCCCCCGCCCGGCGGGATGCCTCTCTTTCCACGCCGCAGGCCGAGGGCCGGGACAATGGCGGCCTCTCGCGCAAGGAACAGAAGCGGCTCGAAGCCGAGCAGCGCAACGCCCGTTCCCGGGAGCGCAAGGCGCAGCAACAGGTCGTCCATCAACTCGAAAAGCGGATTCAGGAACTCGAGCAACGCCAGGCCGAAATTACGGTCGAGTTGGAAAAGCCGGAGACCTACGAGAAGGGCGGTTCCGCGCCACAACTGAATCGCGAAATGCGCCACAACGAGGACGAACTGGCCCGTCTCACCGCCGAATGGGAGGCCGCCGCCAACCGGCTGGCGGAAATGGAGTCGGCGGACGCCAGGTAGTTGCCGGGGCATATCGGCCCCGCGGGCGTATCTCAATTTCTTGCAACGGGAATGAGTGGGGCATGGCCCAACCCCGAAGGGGTTGCATCGTTCAGGGGGGATTCGGCAACGATCCCAACCCTGAAGGCGTTGCCTCCGCGCGGGAAGGATGGCCAACCCCTTCAGGGTTGCCTGCCCTCCGGACGCGGAACCCAGGGTAGCTCGTTCCTCGCAACCCTGGGCTGAGGGAGGCAATCCAGTTGGGATTGTGCGGGTGCCCCGCTCGTCGGTTGTAAGAAACTGAGATGCGCCCCGGTCCCGTCCGCCGGCGCAGTCCAACTTGCGGACGGGCCGTCCACGCACCTACCCTGCGCGGCCATGAACATTCTGGATGAACTGCAATGGCGCGGCCTGTTCGCCGATTGCACCGACACGCCCGGCCTCACCCAGCGTCTTGCCGCGTCGCCGATCACGCTTTATTGCGGGTTCGATCCCACGGCGGATTCCCTCCACGTCGGGCACCTCGTGCCGCTGCTTGCCTTGCGGCGCTTCCAGAAATACGGCCACCATCCCATCGCCGTGGCCGGTGGTGCCACCGGCAGCATCGGTGATCCCAGCGGCAAAACTGCCGAGCGTTCGCTGCTCACCAAGGACCAGATCAAGGCCAACGTCGAAGCCGTCCGCCCGCAGCTTGCCAAGCTTCTCGATTTCGAGGTGAAGGCGAACCCCGCCCGCCTCCTGGATAACGCCGATTGGACGGTGAACGTCAGCTACCTCGATTTCCTCCGCGACATCGGCAAGCACTTCTCCGTGAACCAGATGGTCGCCAAGGAGAGCGTGCGCGCGCGCATGGAAGACCGCGAAGTGGGCATCAGTTACACCGAGTTCAGCTACATGCTGCTGCAGGCGTTCGACTACATGGTGCTCGCGCGCGATCACAACTGCGAACTGCAGATCGGTGGCAGCGACCAGTGGGGCAACATCACCGCCGGACTGGACCTCATCCGCAAGAAGCTCCAGCGCTCCGCGTTCGGCCTCACGCTCCCGCTCATCACCAAGGCCGACGGCACCAAGTTCGGGAAGACCGAGGGCGGCTCCGTGTGGCTCGACCCGAAGAAGACCAGCGTCTATCGCTTCTACCAGTTCTGGATCAACACCGCCGACGCGGACGTGATCCGTTACCTGAAATTCTTCACCTTCCTGCCGCAGGAGGAAATCACCGCGCTCGAAGCCCAGCACAACGCCAACCCCGGTGCCCGCGCCGCGCACCGCGCTCTGGCGAGGGCCGTGACCGAACTCATCCACGGCGAAGCGGCGACACAGGAAGCCATCCGGGCCAGCGAAATCCTCTTCGGCGGCGACCTAACGGGCGTCAGCGAAAGCACCTTCAACGAAATCGTCGGCGAAGTGCCCACGAAGGAAATCGAGAAGGCCAGGCTCGATGGTGCGGGACTCCCGCTGGTTGAACTCCTCGTCCACGCCGGGTTGAGCCAGAGCAAGGGCCAGGCGCGCAAAGACGTCGAAGGCGGTGGCGTGAACATCAACAATGTTCGCGAAGCGAACTTCCAGCGCGCCGTGACCAGCGCCGACCTGCTCTTCGGCAAACACGTCCTCCTGCGCAAGGGGAAGAAGAACTACGTCGTCGTGACAGCGAAGTGAGTCCGGGAACAGACCCATTCCATGATTGACCCCGCCACATTCAAAAACCTGCGATTGCGGGGCGGGTTCACAATTACTGACGTGGAGTTCACGAGTGAGCCAATCATGGACGCGCTGAATCGGGAAGCCTTGGCACAAACCCGGATCAATGGCACCCGCTTCCACATCCGATTGCAGGCCGGGATGAGCGAGCAGGAGATTTCGATTTGCCCATATCACGAGGTGCTGGAAGCCGCCACGGTGGCAAGTCTGCGTCCACCGGACAGCGTGATTAAGTTCAATGAGGGCGACTTCGAACGTGCCGCACAAACGGCGCACGCACAGTTTGGGTCGGTCACACCTACAAGCCTCAACCACCTGTTGCAATCCTATGGATTTCAGGGAGAATGAAACCGTGATTGACCGCAACAACATTCAGATTGATCTCATCAAGCTCGTCAGTGGGGAACGCCTGCTGCGCCTGACCGAGACGCAGTCCGGCCTCTCACTTGAAAAGAAGCTCGACCCGCAGCAACCCGTCGCACGTCAAAAAGAACGACTTTTCGGCGTCTTCGAGGCGGCACTGGCCCGGGCCGCACTTGTCGCCGCGTGACGTTCGCGAAACGAACCTTCTAGCGCGCCGTGACCAGCGCCGACCTGCTCATCGGCAAACGCATCCTCCTCCGCAAGGGAAAGAAGAACTCCTTGGTGGTGACGGTGAGGTAAGAGCGTCGGCCGGTCGGCCGCTGTTCAGGGTGGGCCGCGGCGGCCACCCGGGAGGAAACGTCCGCTCTCCATCATCCGCTGCATTTCCTCGAGCAGCGGTGCCAGTTCGGCCTTGGTTTGCGCGGAACTTTCTGCGTAGAACGTTTTCAAGCCGATGGTGGCGATGCGCTTCTGCAGGTCTTCGGTTAGCGCGGGACCGTTCCCGGGCGGGGCCAGACCGCCGCGCGCCATTTGTGCCTGCGCCTCCCGCAGGCCGCGCAGCGCGTCGTTGATGGCCCGCTGCCGCCGCTCGGGCGGGAGATTTTCGAAGGCCCCGATCATCTGCTTGAAGCCGGTGGGTAGCGTCAGTTCGACGAACAACGCCCGCTCCTCCTCGGTCATCTGGGCAAACCACTGCTCCCACAGCCGCCCCAATCGCGCCTCTCGCCGGTCTTCAAAATTCAGCCGGTTCAACAGATCCGCCAGGCGGCGGATGGCCTTTTCGCGCTCAGCCCCGGAAAGCTGACCGAAGTTCACCGACGCGGCGTAAGCGCGCACTTTTTCGAGCGTGACCTTGCGCGAGTCGGCCCACTGGTGCAGCGCGAATGCGCCGAGCCACACGGCCAGCAGGGCCGCCACGCCGAAGAGCAGGAAACGGTAGCGCGGATTCATGGGGAAGAGGGTGGGACGGAATTGGTCTCCGCCAGGCTGGTGGCAGCGGGCTTGAGATCGAAGCGAATCCACGAGCGGCTGCCGGTGCGGAGGTCGCGCATTTCCAGTTCCTCGACCTGCCAGCGGCCGCCGACCTTCGAGAAGGCGTTGGGCTTGAACTCTTTCACCATCTTGCCGCGCGCGTCGTAAGCCTCGCAGAGGACGGGGCCGCCCGTGTCAATGTCGAACCACGAAACCACGCGAACGTAGCCGTTGGTATGCCCCGGGGGGGCAACGCTTTCCAGCTTGTTGCACGACTGGCCCCGGCGGAGTTCTTTCCGCAACAGTCGTTGCGTCGGCCAGTGCAGGAATTCCATGCCGAGGTCGGCGGGCCAGAAATCGGCCCCGGCGAAAGGCGCGAAAAGCTCCTCGGGTCCCAAGGGCGTCCGCTGGCCGTCCCGCTCCCATTCATAGCGGTTGGACCCTCCGGGCGTCATCGTGACGATGAGGGTGAGCGGGGCGGCGTTGGTGTCCTCCGTGCGGTATCGAGTGGTCCAGTAATCGCCATCCAGGGCGACTTCAACGCGCAGGGGGAGAGCGCGGGTGGTGCCGCGGTGGCGGAGGCGCAGGGTGGCGAGATTGGTGGTGCTTTCGACCGGGTGCAGCGAGCGCAATTCGGCGGCCAGTGCGCGGCCCGCGCGTTCGGCCGCGTCTTCACTGGCGAGCCCATGCGGGGCCGCAAAGGCCAACGAGAGGACCAAGCCCCCGACGGCTGCGAGGCGGGGCGTTTTCATTTCTCGCGGAGCGCGAGGGGGATGGCCTCGGCAATATGTTTGATGAAATGGACCTTCAACCGGGCACGCACCTCGGCGGGCACCTCGGTCCAGTCGTTGCGGTTGCCCTCGGGCAGCAGCACCTCTTTGAGGCCATGCCGGGCGGCGGCGAGGACTTTTTCCTTGATGCCGCCAACGCGGAGCACGCGGCCGCGGAGGCTGATTTCGCCGGTCATGGCAATCTCGGAGCGAACGCGGCGGTTGAGCAACAGGGAGGCGAGGGCAACGGCGATGGTCACACCGGCACTGGGGCCGTCCTTGGGCGTGGCGCCGGCCGGGACGTGAATGTGGAGGTCGTGTTTCGCGTAGTCGGAAAAGTCCAGGTGCAGGGTTTTGGCCTGGCTGCGGAGATAGCTGAGCGCGGTGTGGGCGCTTTCCTTCATCACGTCGCCGAGCGAGCCGGTGAGCATGACGTTGCCCTTGCCGGGCATGCGGGTGGCTTCGATGGTGAGCACCTCGCCGCCCACCGGGGTCCAAGCCAGACCGTTGGCGATCCCAACTTCGCGGATGGCGGTGGTGGCGTCGGAGACAAACCGGGGTGCGCCCAGCCAATCCTTCAGGTCGTTGGCGTGAATCGTGAGCGGACGGGGCAGGTGGCCGTTGGTGACGATTTTGCGGGTGGCCTTGCGGGCGAGGGCGGCGATTTCGCGTTCGAGATTCCGGACGCCGGCCTCGCGGGTGTAGTCTTGGATGACGCGGCGCAGGGTGGCGACGGGCAGCCGCACTTCCCTCGGCGTCAATCCGTGTTCGGCGAGCTGGCGGGGCACGAGGTAGCGACGGGCAATTTCCAGCTTCTCGGTCTCGGTGTAGCTGGGCAGTTCGATGACCTCGAGTCGGTCCCGCAAGGCGGGATGCACCGGGTCGAGCCAGTTCGCGGTGGTCAGGAACAGCACCCGCGAAAGGTCGAATGGGAGATCCAGGTAATGGTCGGTAAAGGTGTTGTTTTGCTCGGGGTCGAGCACCTCGAGCAACGCGGAGGCGGGGTCGCCGCGAAAGTCCGCGCCCACCTTGTCCAGCTCGTCGAGGAGGATGACCGGGTTGCGGCTTTCGAGGCGGCGCAAGGTTTGAATGATGCGGCCGGGCAGCGCGCCGACGTAAGTGCGGCGGTGGCCGCGGATTTCCGCCTCGTCGCGCATGCCGCCGAGGGCGATGCGGGCGAACTTGCGGCCCAACGCATCAGCCACGCTGCGTCCGAGCGAGGTTTTGCCCACGCCGGGCGGGCCAACGAGGCAGAGGATGGGGCCTTTAAGTTGCTTGCGGCGCTGGATCACGGCGAGGAATTCGAGGAGGCGCTCCTTGACCTTTTCCAGCCCGTAATGCTGCTTGTCGAGCATCTTCGCCGCCGCCGCGAGGTCGAGCTTGTCCTCCGTTTCGCGGTTCCACGGGAGGTTGAGAATCCACTCGACGTAATTGCGGGCGACGGCGTAGTCGGCGGCGGCGGGCGGAATCTGGGCGAGGCGTTCCACCTCGTGTAGCGCGGCTTTGCGGGCCTCTTCGGGCAGGCCGGCCTGCTCGACGCGCTCCCGCAGGGCTTGCAACTCGGCGCCGCCGGGGTCGCCCTCGCCGAGTTCCCGCTGGATGGCGCGCATCTGTTCGCGGAGGAAGAAATCGCGCTGCGACTTCGAGATGGAGGTGGCGACGTCGGTTTGGATTTTCGAGCTGAGGGAGAGCACCTCGAGTTCGCGGTTGAGCAGGGGCAGCAGCCGACTGAGGCGTTCGCGGATGGACGGGGTTTCGAGCAGTTTTTGCCGCTCGGCGAGTTCGAGGTTGAGGTTGGCGGCGACCAGGTCGCTGAAGGGGCCGGGTTCCTCGGTGTTGAGGGCGGCGACCTTGACCTGTTCGGAGAGGGCGGGGGAAAGCTTGAGCACCTCCTGGAACTGGTTCTGCGCGTTGCGGAGCAGCGCGGCCATCTCGATGGAGCGTTCCGCCACATCGGGCACCACCTCGCACCGCGCCCGCAGATAAGGCTCGGTGGCGGTGAACTCCCGCAGCCGGATGCGCCACAGCCCCTCGACGAGCACGCGCACGGTGTTGTCGGGGAACTTGAGCATCTTCAGGACGCGGGCGACGCAACCGGTTTCGTGAAGCTGCTCGGGCTTCGGGTTGTCCACCTCCGGATCGCGCTGGAGCACGACGCCCACCAGCCGGTCGCCGGCCACCACATCGTCAATCAGTTTGATGCTCGGGCCGCCGTCCACCAGCAGCGGGGCGATCATGCCAGGGAAGATGACCACATCCGCCAGCCCGAGGATGGGAAGGGTGTCGGGCAGCGAAGGCGAAGCCGGTGCCCCACCGCGGTTTTTGCCCTCGGCGCTCCCCAGGATGCTGATGAATTCCGTGTCCGGCGAAGTCATGGCGCGTCAACCCCTGTTCCTGCCCGAATTTGGACGCAGCCGGGCGGAAAAAGTTCAGTCGGGCGGGTTAATTGCCCTCGGTGATGGCCACCTTGGTGACCTTGGACTGCGGCTGCGCGGCCAATGGCACGTCCACGCGGAGGAATCCGTTCAGGTAGGCGGCGCGCGCCTGGCTGAGGTCGTAGCCGGGCGGCAACTCGAGCACCGCCTCGAACGGGCCGTAGTTGATCTCCATCACGAGGAAGTTGCATTTGGCAGCGCGGCAGCCGTCCGGCCGGTTGCCGCTGATGCGCAAACGATTGTCCTCGACGGTGATTTCGAGGTTTTCGCTGCGCATGCCCGCAAGTTCCACCTTGATGACGAGGCCCGTGTCCGTCGCATAGACGTCAGTGTTCGGCACCCAGTGCGCCTTGGCGGCGGCGTCCCTCCCGCTGGCGGCAGGGGAACGCATCACAAAATGAACCGATGAACTGACTTTGCTTATGGCCATTCTCAGCGCCGGACACTAGCGCACGTTCCGCCGGCGCGCAAGGGAGGCGACACGCGGCGCGCCTGCCGCGCTGACACGGCCACGGCGGCCTGTTACGTTGCGCCCGCGATGAATTCCTACCGACCGCCCGGTTCTGTCCGTTCGTCCGCGCCACGTTTTGTCCGTGACGACGCGCCGCCGGGCAGCGAGGCGTGGGCCAGGCCCTGGGTGCAACTCAAGACCATCACCTTCAGTCCGGCAGTGTATCCGGCGATGATCCGGGCCGCGTCGCCCGACGCGAAACCGGGCGCGCTGGTTACGGTTTATCGGAAGGACGGGGGGGTGTTTGGCGTGGGGCTGTGGAATCCCAAGGCCCGCGTGCCATTGCGCGTGCTGGCGCACGGGGAGCAGCCGGCCCGCGAGGATTATCTGACCACCGCCATCGAGCGCGCGGTGGACTGGCGGCGGGACATCCTCCAGCTCGACGCGCGGATGGATTGCTACCGCGTCATCAACTCGGACGGCGACGCCCTGAGCGGGCTGACGGTGGACCGTTACGCGGACACCCTCAGCGTCGAGGTCCACAGTCTGGGCATCTACCAGCGGCTGCCGGAGCTTTTACCGCTGTTGCACGCGCGCCTCGGCACCCAACGCGAAGTGGTCCACGTGGACGATCACATCGCGCGGATCGAAGGCATCACCGTGAAACGCGCCCCGACACCGCCGCCCAAGCAGGTCCGGGTGCGCGAGCACGGGGTGCGCTACGAGGTGGATTTTACCAAGGGCCACAAGACGGGTTTCTTCTGCGACCAACGCGAGAACCGGCTGCTGTTTTCCAAGCTGGTGAAAGGCCGGCGTGTCCTGGACGTGTGCTGTTACACCGGTGGATTTGCCGTCACCGCCGCGACGCTGGGCGAACCGGCCGAGGTCACGGGCGTGGACCTGGATGAGGATGCCATCGCGCAGGCGCGGCGGAATGGAAACCTGAACCAGCAGAACCGCATCAAGTGGATTCACGCCGACGGCTTCGGTTGGATGCGGCAGATGCACCAGAACGGCGCCCGGTGGGACGCGGTGGTGCTGGACCCGCCCAAGCTGGTGCAGGGCGACGCGGAGGAGCAACGGCTGGGCTGGCAGAAATACGAGGACCTCAATCGTCTGGGCGCATCGCTGGTGGAACCGGGCGGGATTTTCGTGACGTGCTCCTGCTCGGGGCTGGTCACGATGGAGGCGTTTGAGGCGCTGGTCATCCGCTCGACGCACCGGCTGAACCGTCGCTTGCAAATCTTCGACCGCACCGGGCCGGGGCACGATCATCCAGTGCTGTCCAACGCGCTCGAGGGGCGTTACCTCAAGGTGCTCTGGGCGCGGCTCTGGTGAGAATCGCCCCCGTAAAAAAGGCAAGCGGGAAAAATTTCCGGTTCGCACTTTTCCCGCTCGCGCGTTCGCGCCACCGGGGGCAGCTTCCGGCATCGCAAGCATGTGGGCGCAACGTCAAACTCTCGCCACGGACCCGGCCGAATGGCTGGGAGGCTGGCATCCGCTGGCGGCACAGCTCGGGTCGGCGGACGGCCTGGCGGCGCTGGCGGAACTAACCGCCGCGCTGCGGGTGCCGCCGCTGGCGAACCTTGCGGCTGTGCGCGAGTTTCTGCGTGCCTACCACGAGCGCATCCTCGCGCCGGTTGAGCTACCGGCCATCCTGCGCGCGTTCCATCACACGGAGGCCTTCGAGCTGCGTGAACTGATCGCGTTTGATGCGAGCCTTGGTGCGGAACCCGCGCTGACGCCGCTCGCCGCCGCCAGCCGCCGGGTGGGCCGCGCTCACCTGGAACGCCTGCGCCCGTTGCGCGATGACCGGTTTGTGCGCCGCTACCTCGCGGCGGTGGAAGCCGGACAGGCGGCCGGGTGGCATGTGCTGGTGTATGGGATGACGCTTTCGGTTTATTCGCTGCCGTTGCGACAGGGGCTGGCCAGTTATGCCGCCCAGACGGTGCGGGGGTTCATTCAAATGGGGGTTGCGGGCCGCAACCAGGACGAAGCCCGCTGCCGGGCGCTGTTTGATGTGGCCCTGGCGGAGGCACAGGCGGCGATTGCGACCGCGCTGCCGGCGGTCACGAGTTTCGCCGTTGCCCGGTGAAGTGGTTTACTGTGGCAGATGGGGGTTCACCCGGACTTCCAGCGTCAGGGCCACCTTGTGTTTCACGAGCTTGCGCATCTGCCATTGCGCGGCCTCGCGGATGGCCTTGATGCGCGCGGCTTTCGCGCCGATGAGCATCCGCTGATGCCGCTCGTTGGGCGCGAAGAGGACGCCCCGCACGGTGAGCATCGGTTTGCCCGCGGGCGTCTTTCCCTCCTCGACCGCCTCCAGTTTGACGAGGCTGCGGTAGGGAAGTTCCTCGGAGGTTTGCAGATAAACCTGCTCACGAATCAGCTCTGTCAGCAGGAAGTCGCGGGTCAACTGGCTGGTGTGTCCGGGGGGGAATCGCGGAGGTGCCTCGGGCAACAGCTCGAGGATGGCGGCGACCAGCGCGTCGAGGTTCGTGCGTTCCTTCGCCGAGACCTCCACTACGGCGGCATAATCAGCCTGGCGGGCCAGCCACGGTGCGCGGTGCCGCCGCTGGGGCGCGTCGGCCTTGTTCAGGCAGAGAATCTTCGGCTTGTCCTGTTTGGCCAGGACGCGCAACACGATGTTGTCTTCCTCGCCGACAGGGCGCGTGGGATCGGCCACATGCACGATGACGTCCACCTCCGCCAAGGCGCCCTTGGCCCGCTTGTGGAGCGTCTCGACCAGAGAACTGGCGTGGGTCTTGAAGAAGCCCGGCGTGTCCACGAACACGATCTGGCCGTCGGGCCGGTGGACGACCCCTTCAATGGTGTGGCGTGTGGTCTGCGGGCGCGGCGTGACAATCGCGAGCTTGGTCCCGACCAGCGCGTTGAGCAGGGTGGATTTGCCAGCGTTGGTGCGGCCCACGAGGACGGCGGTGCCGCAGCGGAACGGCGCTGCGACCGGCCCCCCGGCGGTGGGCGCTGCGATGGTGCCGGCCGATGGAGGCTGGTTTAGGGCGTTCTCGTTCTCTTGCACCGGGCGAAAATCTCCGACCGAGGGGTTGGTGGCAACCGTTATAGTCGCCGCCGCGGAAGCCTGGCTTGTCGCCGGGCGGGGCGCCCCGTAAAAGTGGTCCCATGAACGCACCCCGAACCGAACTGGCGCGCGCCGTGGAACTGGCCCTGACGGGCGAATGGGATGCCGCCCATCAACTCGTCCAGCAATACGAGGGCGACGCCAGGGCGGCGTGGATCCATGCGGTGTTGCACAAGCAGGAGGGCGACCTTGCCAACGCTCGCTACTGGTATCGGCGTGCCGGTCAACTGGCGCATGCGGAGGACGAGCCGCGCGCCGAACTGGCGGCCATCCGGGCGGCACTGCGGGCGGACGCCGGCTCGTAGCGGAAGCGCTGCCAAGGCTCCGCTTGTTACAGCGGTGCAAATAGAGCGTTTCCATGAATGTGGTAGCGCTACAAACGCTTGCCGCCCCTCACCCGCCCTTCGGGCACCCTCTCCCCATCGGATGGGGAGAGGGAAGGGGTGAGGGGACCACCTGTCATGCTCGCTACATAGTTTATGGAAATGCTCTAATGTCGTAGCCGTCGGATTGCTCGTGGTCCCCTCACTCGGCCTTCGGCCACCCACTCCCCATCGGATGGGGAGTAGGACAGGGTGGGGGGGCTGCCGCCTTTACGGCTACAGTTTTTGTGACGCCGTCCTAGAGGATGTTTGCCGCCAGTTCGGCCAGTTCGGAGCGCTCGCCCTTCTGGAGTTCGATGTGCGCGGCGAGGGCCTGATCGCGGAACTTGCTGACAATGTAGTTGAAGCCGTTCGAGGACGAATCCACGTAGGGATTGTCAATCTGATAGGGATCCCCGGTGAAGACGAGCTTGGTGCCGTTGCCGACGCGTGTGATGATGGTTTTGGCTTCCAGCGGTGTCAGGTTTTGCGCCTCGTCAATGATCATGAACTGGCCCGCGATGCTGCGGCCGCGAATGTAGCTCAGGGCCTCGACCACGATGGTGCCGCTACGCATCAGGTCGGTGCTGCGTCGGTGGTCGTGGCCCATGTTCAGGTCGCTCAGCATCTCGAGCGCGTCGTGAATGGGCTGCATCCACGGGGCGAGCTTCTCCTCGAGCGAGCCGGGCAGGAAGCCGAGTTCCTTGCCCATGGAGATGGTCGGGCGCGCGACGACGAGCCGGCGGAATTCGCGGTCCAGCACGGTGCGCTTGAGACCGGCGGCCATGGCCATGAGCGTCTTGCCGGTGCCGGCCTTGCCCATGAGGGTGACGAGCTTGATGCGGTCGTCGAGCAGGGCGTCAAAGGCGAAGTGCTGCTCGCGGTTGCGCGGTTTGATGCCCCACACGCCGTCGCGGCAATCGAGGATGGGGATGAGCCTGGTCCCGGTGCCGTCCACCCGGGCGAGCACGGTGCGTTTGGGGTTGGTTTCGTCCACGAGCGAACAGTATTCGTTCGGGAAGTATTGTTTGCCGCCGTTGACCTCGAGTTCACCGTTGGCGCGGAAGGCGGCGAGCTTGTCCGCCGACAGGGGGATCTCGCGCATCCCGGTGTAGAGGTCCTTGATGAAGACGCGGTCGGTTTCGTAATCCTCGGCCTTCAGCCCGATGGCGTCGGCCTTGATGCGCAGGTTGATGTCCTTGGTGACGAGGATGGTGGGGGTGCGGCTTTTCTTTTTGATCTGGTAGGCCAGGGTGAGGATGCGGTTGTCCACGCTGTCGTTGCTGAACTTGGGGGCGTCCTCGGCGGCCTGACCGTTGCCGTTCCGGTGCTCGTAAACAATCTGAAGCTGGCCGCCGTTGGGCAGGGGCACGCCCTTGCTCAGCGCGCCGTGCTGCCGCAGTTCGTCGAGCTGGCGGGAAACGGCGCGGGCGTTCTGGCCCAGTTCGCTGGACTCGCGTTTGAAGCGGTCAATTTCCTCGATGACTTCGATGGGGATGAGGACGTGGTTGTCCTCGAAGCTGAGCAGGCTGTTGGGATCGTGCAGCAGGACGTTGGTGTCGAGGATGTAGTTTTTCATCTACGAAGAAAGCGGAATGACCCGGCACCGCGGGTGGCGTGCAGAAGGGGTGGCGGACCGGATGGTTCATGCGACGGAGCCGGCCTTCACGGTCTGCATCCGCCGGTGCCATTGCCGCAGATGGGAATGTGCCCGGGGCAGCCTGTAATGGCCGCTGAAGAGGAAATTGCCCAGCATGCCGTAGAGGTCGAAGTCCACAAAGCGCGGGCGTTGGTCGAGGAGGAACGGCTTGTAGGTCAGCATCTCCTCGAAGGGCAGGAGGCGCGCCTCAAGCTGTTGGAGCAGTTGCGGCTTCAGGGCGCGCCATTGGTCGAGGCAGCCAACGCCGAATTTGCGCTCCTTGTGCCGCAGGAAGCGCAGCCGGTCCCCGGCGGGGACAAATTCTTTCCAGTAGATGTCGTTCAACTTGAAAGCGACGCCCTCGACCTCGTTCTCGATGAACCGCCAGAGGATGGACTGCACGCCCTCGAGTTCCGGCGGGAACAGACCGAGGTGGAACTTCTGGTCGAGGTATTTGGCGATGTTCTGGCTGTCGTCGGACAGTTCGTAGATGACCTGTTTGCCATCCCGGAGCAGGGGCACCTGGTAATAGCGCTCGTTGGTCAGTTCCCAGACCAGCGAGCGGTCACCGGCGGGGATGTCGGTAAGTTTGAAACGGGCGCCAGAGAATTCGAGGATGCGCCGCGTCACGATGCAGAACGGGCTCCACGGGAACTGAATCAACTCAATCATGGCCGGGCGCGTGCTTTCAACGCGGGGACTCTAGGCCGGGGCCGGGAGGCGAACAAGGGCAAAGCCGGACGTTGCGGAATCGTAGCGTGCCGAGGCACGGGGAGCGCGACCGCTGCCGGTCGGATTTCAGGGCGTGCCGGCGAGGCCGACGCGGGCGCGCAACCGTTCATTTTCCGCTCGCAAACGCTCGTTTTCCGCCCGGAGCGCGGCCAGCGCATCCAGGCTGGCGGTGTGCGGGGCGGTCGTCGAGGAAGGGGCGGTTTTGACGGGCAGTCCCGCCGCCATGCGTGCCCGTTGCGCGCCGGGATTACGGAGCCAGGGGTCGCGGTCGCGGAGTTCGGTGTAACTGGGCAGGCGCAGGTAGGCGATGAGGTCGGCGAGTTCAACGGCCTCCTCCGCCTCGGTGGCGGCTTCGAGGGCCCTTTGCAAATCCGGCAGCGCGGCGGGATCGCCGGTAACGCGAAGGGCTTCTCGGGCGGCGGCGCGAACAGCGGGAGAAGCATGTTGCAAATGCGCGGCCAGGCGCCGGACGGTCAGCGGATCTGGATCCGCCCGTTCCTCGGCAATTTGTGCCAGCGTGGCCGCATCATCCCAAGAATCCGGTCCGGGCAGGGCAGGGGGGGGCAATGCGGGCAGCTCCCCGACAATCGTCATGTCGGCAGGCAGGGAGCCGTTGGCCACTGGAGGACCGGACGATTCGTGAACTGGCGGCGCCGGGGTCGCGGTTCTGTCTGGGACGGTGGCAGACGGCCAGACCAACCGCACCATGAGGGCTGCGCCGAGGACTGCGCCGCCGCCGAACAGACACCAGTTGCGCAGGGTGAACATGGCGGGCGTTGGCGGTTAACGGGTGGTCTGCGAATAAGAGACCATCAGCGTCCCCTCGACGGGGCAGGCTTCGCCGCCTTCGATCAGTTCGCCGGTCACCTTGATGTTTTGGCGGCTGGTCTCGGAGGTGAAGTTGGCGCGGTATTGCCAGTTTTCATTGCCCTGAACGGCGCCGCGGAGGTTGAAGGTTTGCGGGCCGACGCGGATGACAATGTCCCACGTTTCGCGCGAGGTGGCGTTGCCGGTGGCCGTGCCCTGATCGTTGTTGTAGCTGCCCGAGAGCCGCTCGGCGCAGGCGCGTTGCCAAAAATCCATCGAAAGTTGGCTGTCAAAGGGGATGGTATTGGTGACGCCGCGGTCGGCGATGACCACTGCGCCCAGGTCGCCGTTGACCCAGAGGGTGGCGCGGGTGGAGTTGGTTTGGCCCTTGAGCGCGTTGATGGCGGCAATGAGGTCGGCGTTACCGTAGCGGAACTGGGTTTGGGCCTGTTGATAATGGACGGTGCGGCTGGTTCCCGCCGTGGAACTGTTGGTGACGGCACGTTCCGCGTAGGCCCCGTTGCGATAGCCCGTCAGCATCAGGGAAAACGTGCGGCGTTCGGTGGTGGTTTGGGCGACGAGGGATGCGGGTAGCGCCAGCGCCACCAGCGCCAGCCACAGGGGCAGGGAGGCAATGTTCAGTTTCATGGGCACAAGGGCGGCAGGTTCCGCCGGAATCTGGTCAGCACGGCCCGTTCCAGCGGTGGATTTTCCCGCAAACGGGGGGGCATTTCCCCCTCGAACGCCCGGCTCGCGCTTTTGAGAATCGCGCGGCAGCCGCCCGGAAGGCCGACCGCATCCCGCGCCGCTGTGTGGAAATGGGACAGGCGGGCCGTTCCAACGGCAAAAAACCCGCGGGCGTCGCCGCCCGCGGGTTTGCCATGGATCCGGTTTGCGTCCCGTTCACTTTTCCTCGGGGATGCGCATGCCGTAGAAGCTGCGATAGACGAAGATCAGGGCAATCGCAAAGAACAGGGCGCCAATCGCCAGCTTCGCGCTCCGGTTGGTCATCGTGACGGCGATTTCGACCGCCAGCAGGCCGAACAGGGTGGTGAACTTGATCACCGGGTTCAGCGACACGGAGGAGGTATCCTTGAAGGGATCGCCCACGGTGTCGCCCACGACGGTGGCGGCGTGGAGGTCCGTGCCCTTCTGGCGGAGGTCCACCTCGACGATCTTCTTGGCGTTATCCCACGCACCGCCGGCGTTGGCCATGAAGATGGCTTGGAAGAGGCCGAAGAACGCGATGGCCACGAGGTAGCCGATGAAGAAGTAGGGATCGAAGAACGGCAGGGCGAGCGCGAGGCAGAAGATTACGATGAAGATGTTCCACATACCCTTCTGCGCATAGACGGTGCAGATGCGGACGACTTCCTTGCTGTCCGCCACCGACGCCTTGGAGGCATCGAGCTTGATGTGCTCCTTGATGTAAACCACCGCGCGGTAGGCGCCGGTCACCACGGCCTGGGTGGACGCACCGGTGAACCAGTAGATCACCGCGCCGCCCATGAGCAGGCCGAGCAGCAGCATCGGGTTGAGCACGCTCAACGCGCCCTTGACCACGCGGGCGCCGGCATCGAGCTGCTCGGCGGTCGGCACCACGCCCTTGGCAAGCTGGTAGAAATCCGTCACATGCACGCCGATCAGCAGCATGATGATGCCGAAGATCATGGTGGTGGCGCCGACGACGGCGGTGCCGATCAACACGGGCTTGGCGGTGGCCTTGAAGGTGTTGCCGGCGCCGTCGCCCTTCTCGAGCTGGTATTTGGCGTTCTCGAAGTCCGGCTCGAAGCCAAATTCCTTCTTGATCTCCGCCTTCACGTCCTTGTGGGACTCGATCTGGCTGAGTTCATACACGGACTGGGCGTTGTCGGTCACCGGCCCGTAGCTGTCCACCGCGATGGTGACGGGACCCATGCTGAGGAAGCCGAAGGCCACCAAACCGAAGGCGAAGATCGGGGCGGCAAACGCAAAATGGCCGGGCATGATCGAGCTCAGCGCGGCGGTTTGCGAGCAGAGATACGCCACGAACATCAGGAACAGGATCACCAGCCCCATCCAGAAGGCCGAGAAATTGCCCGCCACGAAGCCGGAAAGGATGTTGAGCGAGGCGCCGCCGTGCTGGGAGCAGTTGGTGACCTCCTTGACGTGGCGCGAGGTCGTGCTGACGAAGATCTTGGTAAACTCGGGAATCAGCGCCCCGGCCACCGTGCCGCAACTGATGATGACCGACAGCACCCACCAGAGATCCTTGTGGAAGCCCGGCTGCTTGGCCAGCAGCAGGTAGCTGGCAATGAAGGTGATGCCAATCGAGACCGCCGAGGTGATCCAGACCAGGTGAGTCAGCGGCGCCTCAAAATCGAAGTCTTTCTTGCCGCCGTATTTGGCCTTGCTCAGGGCTTCGTTCGTGAAATACGAAGCCAGTGAGGTGACGATCATCAGCGAGCGCATGACGAACAGCCAGATGATGAGGGTGGCGCAAGCCACCGGCTCGGTGGCCAGGGCCAGCGCAAGGAACACCACCAGCGCCACGCCGGTCACGCCGTAGGTCTCGAAACCGTCCGCCGTCGGCCCGACCGAATCACCCGCGTTGTCCCCGGTGCAGTCGGCGATGACGCCGGGGTTCTTCGGGTCGTCCTCGGGCAGCTTGAAGACGATTTTCATCAGGTCGGAGCCGATGTCGGCGATCTTGGTGAAGATGCCGCCGCAGATGCGGAGGGCGGAGGCACCAAGGGATTCACCGATGGCGAAGCCGATGAAGCAGGGGCCGACCAGCTCGAGCGGCAGGAAGACCAGGATGCAGATCATGAAGAACAGCTCGACGCAGACCAGCAGCAGGCCGACGCTCATGCCGGACCGGAGCGGGATGCCGAGGGTGGCCAGCGGGTTGCCTTTCAGGGCTGAGAAGGAGGCGCGCGAGTTGGCGACGGTATTGATGCGGATGCCGAACCACGCAACGCCGTAGGACCCGAGGATGCCGAGGATCGAGGCCAGCAGGATAACCACCACGCGGAAGGCCACCTGCCCGGCGGACAGCGCCTGGCCCGTGGCGGGGTTCTCGTGATGGGTAAGGAAGCCGAAGTAGTAAACCATGCACGCCCCGATCAGGAGCCACAGAATGGCGAGGAACTTGCCCTGCTGGACCAGATAGGTTTTGCAGGTTTCCCAGATGATGTTCGAGACGTTGCGCATGGTCTCATGCACCGGCAGCGCCTTGGTCTGGCGGTATTGAATCAGGCCGAAGACCGCGCCGATCACGCAGACGACCAGCCCCAGGTAGAGCAGATGCACGCCGCCGAACCCGCCCAGGCCCGTGAACTGGATGCCCTTGAGGTCGGGAAGCACGATGTTGGCCTCGCTCGCCAGCGCGCCGCCGGCGGTGAGGAGGAGCAGCGCCGCAGCGCCCGTTTTTTTCATGGTTTGGAACACGATGTGTTTGGTCATAAGTGTTTCGGGGTTGAAGGGCTGACGCCGTCCAGCATGGCGTTTCGCCCCTGCCACGGCACCATTTTTCTGAACCGGGCGCAACCGGCTCGCCGTTTATTGGTCATTACCGCACGTTTTTTGCGCGGTCGCCGGGGAGACGGGGCCGGGTTGATGAGGTCGGCGAATCCTGCGGGCGACCTGCAAAATTTCCGACTGGGAGGCTGGAGGACGGATGGGGAATTGGCGGCGAATGAGGGGGCAACTCTCTGTTGGAGAGCGATTTGCAGGCGTGGCGGGCGTCAGGGCGTGCGCTCCTCAAAGTCAATCCTCACCGTGTGCTGAGGCAGGGTCGAAGCCGGTTTGCCGGGAGGCGCGGGCGCCACCACTCGTCGGCGGTGCGCGGCCCACCAAGCGGCCCGCTGTTCTGCGGTCCAGTCGGCGGCGGCGGCGCAACCTGTGAGCAACGCGGCCAGCTCTTCCGCCGTTTGGGGACGGTCTGCCGGGTTCTTGGCGAGGCACCGCATGAGGAGGTTTTCCAAATCGGGCGCCAAGGCCCGGCCGCAGCGGGCTGAGGGTGGCGGCGGCAGTTCGCTCAAATGGCGCCGACAGACCTCGGCAATCGTCGCCCCCTCGAAGATGTAGGTGCCCGTCAGCAGGTAGTAGCCCAGCACGCCCACCGAGTAGAGGTCGCTTCGCGCATCGGCGGCAGCCGGGTCCTGAATGGCTTCGGGCGCGATGAAGTTTGGCGTGCCGATGATGCCGTCGGCGGACACAAATTCTTTGAGGTTTTTTTCGTCCGCGCCCGGCCCGAAATGCCGCACGAGGCCGAAGTCGAGCACCTTCACCTGGTCCGGCACGCCGCCCCGGTCGGTGAGAAAGACGTTGGCCGGCTTGATGTCGCGGTGCAGCAGCCCGTGCGCGTGGGCCTCGGCCAGCGAGCCGCAGACCTGGCGCAGGATGTGGATCACCCGTGCCTCCGGCTGCGGACCGTAGGCGGCCACCAGTTCCGCGAGGTTCAGCCCCTCCAGGTATTCCATGACGTAGTAGAAAATGCCGTCGGGCGTGTGGCCGTAGTCATAAATCTGAATGGTGTTGGGATGCGCCAGGCGGCAGGTCAACTGCACCTCCTGCTCGAAGCGCTGGATGGCGTAGGGGTCCGCCTTGTCTGGCGGCAACAGTTTCAACGCGGTTTCCCGTCGCAATAGCGCGTGCCGCGCCTTGAACACCGTGCCCATGCCGCCCTCGCCGATTTTTTCGAGCAGCCGGTATTGGCCCAACTGGCGGGCCTTCAACTCCGCCTCGGTCAGCCGCCGCCGCCAGAGCACATGGCTGTAGGTGAAGGCCAGAATCATCAGCGTGGCCAGCAGCAGCAGGCAAAACACCAGCAGGAACACCCCGCGCACCACCCGTCGCGAGTGAAACGCTTCCTGCGCGTCCACCTTGGCCGTCACGCCAAAGCCGTATTGCGGCAGCCAGCGCGCCGCGCCCACCACCGGCTCGCCCCGGTAATCCCGGAATGGCTCCAGCTCCACCGCCTCCCCGTCCGTCAGCGCCCGTTCGATGACGCGCATGAGCGGGGAGTTGGTGTCGGGCCGAAAACCGTCGGCCAGCGGTCCCCCCGGGTCGCGCAGATGCACGTTCAAGGCGGAAACGGAGTCAGGCCGGTTTTCGATCAGGCCCGCCAGTCGCAGGGCGGGATCAAAGCGGCTTTCGGAAAGCATCACTCCCTCGGCGTCAAAGGCGAGGGTTTCGCCGGTCTCACCGGGTCGGGCCACGGACAACATCCGGCTGAACTCGGCGTCGGGATTGATGAGGAACACCAGCAGGCCGCGCACCGCCCCCACGTTGTCGCGAATGGGCGCGGCCACCTGCATGACCGAGGCGTTGCGCGGGAACGGCGGCGGGGCGTTGGTGTTGCGCGCGAAGCGGGGCCGCGCAGCCCCACCCGGCGGCGCGTTGCGACGGAACAGTTCCGGGCGCGGCGGCTTGAAAGGCGTCACCAGGACGGGCCGGTTTTGTTCCAGCGCCTCGCGATACTTGGGGTGCAGTTCTTCGGGCACCGGCCCGCCCGCGCGACCGCGGCCGCGGCCATCCCCGGCGGCGATGGTGAAATTGGTGTGCAGGACCAGCACCCCGGCGAACCCGAGTGACTGCGCCCGTTCGAGGAAGCGTTCGCCCGTCAGCAACTGCCGCACGAGGGTGCCCGTCTCGAGGCGCGAAAGCTGGTTGGTGGCGGGCGGAGCCGCGAGCACCTCGAGCGCCGCCGCCCGGAATCGCGGTTCGTCGGCCAGCGCCTGGGCGACCCGTTTCTGGGTGCCGATCCAGATGTCGAGCGCGGTGACGTTCGCGTCGAGCGTGGCCGCGAGGTTGGCCCGCACCTCCCGTTCCGTGACGCGGCGCAACTGCCCGTCCGCCCACCAGCCCGCGAGGGCGACGGCGGCGGCGGTCAGCAGCGGCACGATCCAGATCGGTTTGCCTCCTCCCATATCGTTCCGGGGTTAGAGACGCGGAAGGTGGACAAAAGTTTCAATTCTTCCGCCCGTGACGCTGCGCAAGAGTTGCGCGCCCGGCAAGGCCGTCTGTTCAAGCTGAAATGCACAGCCGCCGTCTTGCCGCCGCGCGCCGGGCGTGCGACGCTCGCCCGCATTCCCATGAACAACGGAACCTCCTCCCCTGCGGGCGGCGTGTCGCGCCGCGAATTCCTCACCACCACTGGCGTGGGCGGGGACGGCCTGCTCCTCAGTGCCTCCGCGCTGTCGCAAGGCAGTCTCGTCCCTGGCGGCCGCCGCAAACGCTACGCGATCGTCGGCTGTGGCGCGCGGCATGGCATGTTTCGCGATGCCATCCTGACCACCTACGCCGAGCATTGCGAACTGGTCGGCCTGTGCGACCTCAACCCCGGACGCCTCCAGCTTTCCCAGCGCCGTGCCCGCGACCGCGGCGCGGAGGTGCCCGGCTACAGCCACCGTGACTTCGACCGCATGGTCCGGGAGCAGAAACCCGACGTGATCATCGTCACCACCAAGGATTCGGCGCACGACCATTACATCATCCGCGCCCTTGAACTCGGCTGCGACGCGATGACCGAGAAACCGATGACCACGGATGAAAAGAAATGCCGCGCCATCCTCCGCGCCAAACAGCGCACGGGCCGGAACATCATCGTCACCTTCAACTACCGCTACTCGCCGCCCCGCACGCAGGTGAAGGACCTCCTGATGAGCGGGATCATCGGCGACATCCTGTCGGTGGACTTCACCTGGTTGCTCGACACGCACCACGGGGCGGACTATTTCCGCCGCTGGCACTCGGAGAAGGCCAGTTCCGGCGGATTGATGGTCCACAAGGCCACGCACCATTTCGATCTCGTCAACTGGTGGCTTTCCGCCGTGCCGGTGAAGGTGCATGCCAGCGGCAAACGCGAGTTTTACACCCCGCAAATGGCCAAACGGCTCGGCCTGCGCAGCCACCACCAGCGCTGCCACACCTGCCCCGAGGCGGAGCAATGCACCTTCCGCATGAACCTCGCCGGCAACGCCCGCCTCAAGGAGATGTATCTCGACCAGGAACACTACGACGGCTACTTCCGCGACCGCTGCGTGTTCCGGCCGGACATTGACATCGAAGACACGATGAACGTGATCGTGGAATACGACACGGGCACCACGCTCAGCTATTCGCTCAACGCCTTCAACGCCTGGGAGGGCTACGTCATCGCCTTCAACGGAACCAGGGGCCGCATCGAACACGGCGCGCAGGAAAAAATCTCCGTCAGCGGCGACGGTTCGGTGCCCGGCGCGCTCAAGGCCGAGGGCACCTACACCAAAATCTTCCCCCTCCGCGCCCCCGCCTACGCCGTCGAAGTCTGGCGCGGCGAGGGCAGCCACGGCGGTGGCGACAAGGTGATGATGGACGACCTTTTCCTCCCGCAACCGCCCGCCGACAAATACCTCCGCGCGGCGGACGAACGCGCCGGTGCCCTTTCCATCCTGACCGGGGTTGCAGCCAACCACGCCTTCCGCACCGGCAAACCCGTGAAGATCGCCGACCTGGTGCGCCGCATCGAACGGCCCGCGTATGCCGCGATGCCCTCGCGACAGGACCCGGTGCCGATGCCCCCGCGCGGCTGACGGTCAAGCGTCCGGGGAAGACCCCGGCCCCCGAAGCGCGCTGTCTGGGTCCACCCGCCGCCTCAGGCGGCGGGG
>JBKBTZ010000045.1:0-25045 GCA_046290825.1 Limisphaerales bacterium | reverse complement strand
CCAGTCCACCAGCGTATCGAGGCGATCCAGAAAATCATTGGCCGGAGCCGTGGGCAAAAAGCTGTCGGTCAAATCCAGTTGGCGAGCAGGGCGTGTGCGCATGTCTCTCAGACGTTCAACTCGCGGCCACGTTCAAAGCATTTTGCAGAGGTCTCATGCAAACTATCAGTCACTCCTCTCGCTTGAGCGAAACCTCGATGGTCCCCCAAAAGCTCCATTTGTCGCTGAGGCTCTGGCTTGTCGCCCTCTCGACACTGTTGGTCGGTTGCGCCATCAAACCGTCGCCGGCTCCGCCCCCGCCAACCGTGTTTCGCGTGATCAGTTTTAACATTCATCACGGCGAGGGCATGGACCGTCGGGTGGATTTGGAACGCATTGCCGCCATCATCCGCGCCGAGGGCGCAGACCTCATCGCACTGCAGGAGGTGGACCGGGGCACGGCGCGCACGGCCCGGCGGGATTTGACCGCTGAACTCGCAGCCCTCACCGGCATGACCGGCATTTTCTCGAACAACTTCCATTATCAAGGTGGAGAATATGGCAACGCCATCCTAAGCCGCTTTCCCGTTCATTACTGGACCAACCTGCACTACCGCATGTTGCGCCCCGGCGAGCAACGCGGGCTGCTGCTGGCGGAATTGGACGTCCAAGGCCGTCGGCTGCTGTTCCTAAACACCCACATTGACTATCGCCCCGATGACTCGGAGCGGCTGGCCAATGTGGAGGAAATCGCGGCAGCGGTGGCCGCGCACCCCGGCTTGCCCGTTGTGCTGGCCGGAGACTTCAATGACCTGCCGGGCAGCCGCGTCTGGCGGCGCCTGCGCGAGCAATTCCACGATGCTTGGGAACTTGCGGGGGAAGGCGACGGCTTCACCTACCCCGCCGACTCACCGCGTCGTCGAATTGATTACGTCTGGTTTGCGCCGACCAATGCGCTGCGCCCTCGGCGCGCCTGGGTGCCGGAAACACAGGCCTCCGACCATCGCCCGCTGGTCGTCGAATTTGCGTGGCCTTGAGGCGGGACTTTCCCCTTTTGCTTTGCGGGAGGCGTCCCTAATTTGACGCCGCTTTACGCATGGCACTGCGATTTCACAACACCCTCACCCGGCGCGTTGAAGAGTTCGTTCCCCTCGATCCGGCGGGCAAAGCCGTCGGCCTCTACTGCTGCGGGCCGACCGTCTATGACTTCGCGCACATCGGCAACTGGCGCACGTTCGTCTTTGCCGACCTCGTCCGGCGCACGCTGGAATTCGCCGGCTACCAGGTCCGCCACGTGATGAACATCACCGACGTGGAGGACAAAATCATCAAGCGCGTTCGGGAGACGGGGCTGAGTCTCCGCGCATTCACCGGCCAGTATGAGGCCGCGTTTCTCGAGGATTTGAAAACGCTCCGCTGCCGCCTGCCCCACCAGACGCCGCGCGCCACGGAGCACATTCCAGAGATGCTGGACCTGATCCGTCGGTTGATGGAGCGCGGCATCGCGTATCAGGCGTCCGACGGCTCGGTGTATTTCAGCATCACCAAGTATCGCGGCTGCGGTTGCAAGTATGGGCAGTTGGTCAACTTGAACTTCGACGAACTGCGCGTTGGCGAACGCGTGGCCAGCGATGAATATGACAAGGAGAGCGTGGCGGACTTCGCGTTGTGGAAGGCCCGTGTGCCCGAGGATGGCGATGTGTTCTGGCCCAGCCCGTGGGGCGAGGGCCGCCCCGGCTGGCACATCGAGTGCAGCGCCATGAGCATGAAGGCGCTCGGTTCGAGCTTTGACCTGCACCTCGGCGGCGAGGACCTCGCGTTTCCGCATCATGAGGACGAAATTGCCCAGAGCGAAGGGGCCACCGGCAAGCCGTTCGTCAAATACTGGCTCCATGGCGCGCACCTGATGGTCGAGGGCAAAAAAATGAGCAAGTCGCTCGGCAACTTCTTCACCCTCCGCGACCTGCTGGCCAAAGGCTTCTCGGGCCGCGAAATCCGCCAACTCCTCCTCTCCGCGCACTACCGCGAGACGTTCAATTTCACCCTCGACGGCCTGAGCGGCGCGCGCACGGCACTGGCGCGGATTGACGAATGCGTGGGCAAGTTGCGCGAGTTGGCGGCCCAACCCGTCACCCGCGTGCAGACCCCCCTCTCCGCATCCGATGGGGAGAGGGACGGGTTGAGGGGCAGCCCCGAGTTGCTGGCCCGCTTCTCTGCCGCCCTTGCGGACGACCTCAACATTTCCGCCGCCTGGGCGGCCGTGTTCGACTGGGTGCGCGACACCAACAAACGGATGGCGGACAATTCCCTCAGCCCCGCCGAAGCTGCGGCGGCGTTGGCCGCGTGGGAGAAGGTGGACTCTGTGCTGGGCATAGGCACCCGTGCAGAGGTGGAGGTTCCCCCCGACATCCAGGCTTTGGCCGACGCCCGGACCGCCGCCAAGAAAGCGAAAGATTTTGCCCGGGCCGACGCAATTCGTGAAGAAGTGAAAGCCAAAGGTTGGCTCATCGAAGACACGCCCAAGGGGCCGAAGCTGAAGAAGCTCTGAGTGGGCAGGATTTATGATTTCCGATTTCCAAGCGCTGGTTTTCGCCCGCCACTCCGCCGCGTTTCACGCATCACGCCCCAGGCATTACGCATTCCCATGACGGGCCGTTTCATCACGTTCGAGGGCACCGAGGGCGGCGGCAAATCCACGCAGATTGCGCTGCTGGCCCAACGGTTGACATCGCGCGGCTTGAAAGTTCGCCTGCTTCGTGAACCCGGGGGCACGCCCATCGGCGAAGAAATTCGGCATACCCTCAAACACAGCCAGCAGAACCATGCCATGACGCCCGAGGCGGAACTGCTGTTGATGAACGCCAGCCGCGCCCAGCTTGTCCGCGAAGTCATCCGTCCCGCGCTGGCCGCCGGGGAAATCGTCCTGTGCGACCGGTTCTATCATTCGACGCTGGCCTACCAGGGTTACGGGCGGCAGTTGGACCTTGCCACGGTGCGGCAGGTGATTGACCTCGCTGTTGGCGCGACGCGGCCCGATTTGACGCTGTTGCTTCACGTCTCGCCGGAAGTGAGCGAGGCGCGGCGGCTTGCCCGGCAACCAAACCTGCCGCTGAACCTGCAACGGGACCGCTTTGAGGAAAGTGACCGGGCCTTTTTCGAGCGCGTGGCGGCGGGCTATGAGGCCATTGCCCGCGCCGAACCGGAGCGCATCCGGGTGATTGACGCCAGCCAGCCCGTCGAGGCTGTCGAGGCGGCCATCTGGCGCGAGGTCGAGCGCTGCCTGGCGGGGCAATGAGGGTTGTCGAGACAGACGCCGGACGCACTTCAATTGATGGCTTGCGCGGTCCCGCCGCTCGGCTCCCGGGCTTCGTTCTCCAATGGCCCCATTTGAGGCGGTCCGAAATTCTGCCAGATTGTGAAACCTTCTGCCCGGCGTTAGCGTCTCTCCATTCCGTATGCTCAAGCCCCTGCCCGCCGCCCGCTGGAATTTCCAGACTGCCGCGCACCTGCTGAACCGCGCTGGCTTCGGCGGGCCGCCGGCGGAAATTGAGGAACTCGTTGCCCTCGGTCCCGAAGGCGCGGTGAGTCGGCTCGTGGATTACGAAAAATTTCCCGATTCCACACCGGATCCCGAATGGGCCAAGCCCGACCCGGAACGGATGCAACGGCTGGCCGATTTACGCCGAATGACCGAGGAGGAACGCCGGATGGCCCAGCGCCAGGAGCGCCAGTTGCAGCAGCAGCGGATGATGGAACTGCGCGGCTGGTGGTTGCGCCGCATGGCCACCGGTCCGCGCCCGCTGCAGGAAAAGCTTACCCTGTTCTGGCACGGGCATTTCGCGACCAGTTTCGAGAAGGTGCGCGACGCCTACTACATGTGGCGGCAGAACGAACTCTTCCGCCGCCTTGCCAGCGGGCCCTGGCCGCAACTGCTCACCGAGGTTGGCAAGGACCCCGCCATGCTCCTCTGGCTGGACCAGGCCCAAAGCCGTCGTGAGAAGCCAAATGAAAATTTCGCCCGCGAGTTGATGGAATTGTTCACGCTCGGCGAGGGGCATTACACCGAGAAAGACGTCACCGAGGCCGCCCGCGCGCTGACCGGGTGGACGCTGGACCGCGTGGCCCAGAAGTTTGTCGAACGCGAGCGGGCGCACGATCCGGGCCGCAAGACCATTCTCGGGCGCACCGGCAATTTCACGGGGGATGACGTCATCGAAATCATCGTCGCCCAGCCGCAGGCGGCTCGTTTCATCACCGGCAAACTGTGGCATTACTTCGCCGGAGCCATGCCCGATTCGGCCTTGAATGATGCGCTGGCTGCGGAACTGCGCGCGGCCGGGATGCAGTTCAAGCCCGTGCTGCGGCGGATGTTCCTGAGCGAAGAGTTCTACGCCCCGAACCTCATTCGGGCGCAGGTGAAAAGTCCCGTGCAATGGCTCGTTATGGCCATCCGCCAACTGGAACGTCCGCTGCCGCCTCCGCAGGTGTGCAACACGTTGACCCGCTCGCTCGGCCAGGAACTATTCCAGCCGCCGAATGTGAAGGGTTGGGATGGCGGGCTGGCGTGGATTACCACCAACAACCTGCTCACCCGCTACAACGAGGCGGCAACCCTCGTGTATGGCGACCTCGGCCCCGTGCGCGAAGCGATGCGCGCCAACCCCAACCGCCCCGCCGCGCCGGACCCGCGGTTGCAGCGTCGCCTGGAGGAGCGCCTCGACCGCCTGCGCCTCGCGGGCGTGGACCCGGAAAAGCTGTTCACCGTGGACGAGCGGTTCAAGAAGGACGAATTGATCGCCGCGCTGGAACGGCGCTTCCTCCAGGCCGAATTGCGCGAGAGCCAGCGCAAGGCGCTGCGCGAATTTCTCGACGCGCGGGGGGCCACCGACAATGACGACATTCTCGGGGCCATCCGCCTCATCCTCTGCACACCTGATTATCAACTAACCTGATCCCCCGCCCCGCCATGAACGATTCCACCACCCTCAAAACCCGCCGCGAATTCCTCCGCACGACCATGCTCGGCGGCGCACTGTCGTGGACGGTGCCCACCTTTCTGGCGAACACCTTCTCCGCGCTTCACGCTGCGGCCGCGGACCGCGCCACCCAAATCGCCACTGGCAAGGACGCTCCGATTCTGGTCGTCCTTCAGCTTGCGGGCGGCAATGACGGGTTGAACACGGTCATCCCCTTCGCCAATGACCATTACCACAAGGCCCGGCCCACGCTCGGGCTGAAAGGTGACCGCGTGTTGAAGTTGAACGACAGCTTGGGCCTGCATCCGGCCCTCGCCGGGTTTAAGTCGCTCTATGACGCCGGCCAGCTCGGCATCGTGCAGGGCGTCGGCTATCCGAATCCCAACCGTTCGCATTTTCGCTCGACCGACATCTGGATGACGGCCAGCGACGCCGACCGGTTCGAGAATCGCGGCTGGATCGGGCGTTACTTTGACGCGAACTGCGATGGGTGCGACCCGACGGTGGGCATTGCCGTGGGCCGGCAGATGCCGCTGGCTTTCGCGGGCAAGCAGCCCAAGGGCGTGGCGCTGGACAACCCTGCGAACTACCGCTTCAAGGGCGGCGCCCCCGCCAGCCCGGGCGAAATGGACACCACGGATGAATCGTTCAAACGACTCAACTTCATCATGGATGGCGATGACGGCGGCGCGAACGCCGGAGCCAGCATCGGCGCCATCGCCGGCCAGATGATGGAAGCGGGTGCGCCCTTGGATTTCATCGAGCGCACCGCGCTGGATGCCCAAGTCAGTTCCGACCAGATCCGCGCCATCGCCAGCAAGGTCCGCAATGCCGCGAGCTATCCGGCCAGCCAGTTGGGCAATTCGCTCGGACTGGTGGCGCGGCTCATCGGCGGCGGGTTGTCCACGCGGGTGTTCTACGTCTCGCAGGGCGGCTACGACACGCACACCAACCAGGGCGGCACGCATGAACGGTTGCTGAAGGACTTGGCTGATTCCGTAAAAGCCTTCACCGATGACCTCAAGTCGCAAGGCAATCAGGAGCGAGTGTTGGTGATGACCTTCAGCGAATTTGGGCGGCGCGTGGCGCAGAACGGCAGCCAGGGCACCGACCACGGCGCGGCCTCGACGATGTTTCTGATTGGGGGCAAGACGCGGAGCGGGCTGCTTGGAGAATACCCGAGCCTTGCGCCGCGCGACCTGCTCCAGGGCGACCTCAAATTCACGGTGGACTTTCGCAGCGTCTATGCCGGCGTGCTCGAGCAATGGCTCCAGACGCCCAGCGAACCCATTCTGGGCCGCCGCTTCACTCCGCTGCCCATCGTCTGAGTCAACCGCCATTTGCTGTCTGCTGCGGGAGACGACGCGGGCGTGCCCTTCCCCTCACCGCCCCCGTTGCAGCACCACCGGCGGACCGGCGTGACCGTTGCGGTCCACGCCCGTCACCGCCACGGTTTCCGGCAGGCTCTCAAAGCGCATCGCGGTCTGGCTGCGTGGCAGGATTTGTGTTTTCCAGTCGCCGGCCTGACGCACCTGCACCACCCAGCGAAACGCCTCGCCGACAGGCGCGGGCGTCCACGTCAGCGTGCCTTGCTGCCCTTTGACCGTCATCTTGGCGGTGGGTTTTCCCGGGGCGCGATTGGGCAGCCACGCATAGGCCGGGGGAAGGGCGGGTTGGCGATAGGATTCCCGCGCGAGCGCCTGTTGCAACTCGGTGTTCTTCATCAATGCGGAATGGCTCCAGTGAATGACGCCCGGCGCGGCCGGGGTGATTTCGCGGGAGAGTTCGATTTGCCGCACGATTTCCGAGGCCTTCCAACCGGTTGCTCCGTCGCCGACCTTGAGCGAGTTGATGCCGGGCCAGAGGTGGCGGCGTTTGGGGTTGTTGTCCGCCCACCATTTGAGGAGGGCGGGATAACTTTGCGCCGGCGGATCAATCGCCCAATAAAGCTGCGGAGCCATGTAGTCGCACCAGCCCTCGACCAGCCATTTGCGGGCGTCGGCGTAGAGTTTTTCGTAGGGATCGTAACCGCGAATGGTGGGCGGATGGCCGGGCCGCCAGATGCCGAAGGGACTGAGGCCGAATTTCACCCAAGGTTTCTCGGCGTGGACGGACTGGTTCACGCGCTGGATGAACGTGTCCACGTTGCGCCGACGCCAGTCGTTGCGGGTAAGGCCGGAGTTCGCGCCGTGCCGCTGCCAGCTTGCATCGTCGGGAAACGGCAGTTCCTTGCCGTCCGGGCCTTTCTCCTCGTAGGGGTAGAAGTAGTCGTCAAAGTGGACGGCATCTATGTCGTAGCGTTTGACCACATCCAGCACGACGCGGAGCGAGTAGTCTTGGACGGCCGGTTCGCCGGGGTCCAGCCAGAGGTAACGGCCGTAGGTGCGAACCAGGTCGGGCCGGGTGCGGGAGATGTGGTTCGATGCGACGGGAGATTTCGCATTGAAATGCCTGGCGCGGTAAGGGTTGAACCACGCGTGGAGTTCGAGGCCTCGTTTGTGGGCCTCGGTCACGGCGAATTCCAGCGGGTCATAAAGCGGCGACGGAGCCTTGCCCTGCGCGCCGGTGAGATATTCGGACCACGGCTCGATCTCGGAGCGGTAGAGCGCGTCACAGGCCGGGCGCACCTGGAAAACGACGGCGTTCAGCCTCAACTCCGCGGCGCGGTCCAGCAACGCAATCAGTTCGGCCTTTTGTTCGGCGACGGAAAGGGTCGGTTTCGAGGGCCAGCAGGAATTGCCCACCGTGGGAATCCATGCAGCGCGGAACTCGCGCATCACCGGCGGTGGTGTGACCTGCGTGGTGGTCTGGTAATTGGCCGCGCAGGCCGGCAACAGAGCCGGGAGGGCAACGGCGAGCACCATGCGCAGCCATGCACGGCGAATACGGAACATGGAAAAGGCCGACCAATTGGAGCGAGAGAGAATTGGGGAGTGCATGAATTGAATGTTGAACCGCCAAACGCTCGCCAACCACGGGCAGCGGTCTTGATCAAGCGGGTGTTCGCGGCGGACACTAGGTTGCGCTCGGCCTGCGCGCAAGTCGGCGAAATCAAATTGTGCTCCAACCGCTCGCCCACGGCGGGAAAGGTGGACAGCCCCTCTTCGAGTCTTCAATTTGCCCGGATGAGGCGCCTCCCGGTCAGCCGGTTCAACGGACAGTTCATCTGTGCCGACGTTTCCAAAGCACTGCGTGGTCTGACCAGCGGCGCCGCACAGCTCGTCGTAGCCGATCCGCCCTACTTCCAGGTTCAGGAGCAGGCCTGGGACCGACAGTGGCGGACCGTGGACGAGTATCTGGCTTGGTCTTTAGACTGGCTGGCGGAGGCGATGCGGGTGCTCCGGGAAGATGGATTGCTGTATTGCTTTGGCCAGTTGGGCAAGCGGGAGCATGTGTTCTTGCATCTGCTATCTGAGGCTGCTCGCCGCTGGCGGTTCCATGACCTCATCACATGGGATCGCGTGGTGGGCTACAACGAACGGCGGGACAGTTTCACGCCCGCTACGGAACTGATAATGGTGCTGCGCAAGGGGGTGCGTCCGAAATTCAACAAGGACGCCGTCCGTGAACCGTATGATTCGAGGACCGTGCGAGAATACCTACGGGATAAACGATACCGGGACCGGGCGAAGCGGGAGCGACATCTTGCCGCGGGCAAATTTGCGACCAACCTTTGGCGTATTCCCAGCCTGAAGGGCAATTCGCGGGAAAAGTGCGGCCATCCGGCGCAAAAGCCGGAGCGGCTGATCGAGCGCATCGTGCTTTCCTCCTCGGCGCCAGGGGACTTGGTAGTGGACTTGTTTGCCGGGTCTGGAACCACGTCGGTCGTGGCGCAACGGGAAGGGCGGCAGTGGCTGGCAGTGGAATCCGATGCTGCTTACATTCGGCTCGCGAAACAGCGGCTGGCCAAGGCCCTTTCGGAAAGGAAAATCGCTGGGAAAAGCGGGTGAAAATGGTCGGGGCGGTGAGATTCGAACTCACGACCTCTTGTACCCGAAACAAGCGCGCTAGCCAGGCTACGCTACGCCCCGAACCGGACGAGGATTATTCAACGACCCCGGCCAAAATCAACTGGGAATTCGTGTTTTTTCCGCTTGGGCATCCTTGCCCCGGTGCGACTTTCACTCCACGTTCCGCCGATGAAGCTTCGTTCCCTTGGCCTGGGACCCCTGGTTGCGTTCGCACTGATCTGCTCAACCCAAGCCCAGAGCGCCTCGCCGCAGCCAGTCACGATCGAGTTTGCCGACAGCGAAACCGGCGTGGCCATCCAGCCGGATTTCGTCGAGTTGGCGGATGACGCGGGGCGGGTTGCCGGACGGTTTGGCGCGGCGCACTTTTTCCCCGCCGGGCGGCTCACCGTTGGCAGCGCGCCCGGGCGCGGCCAGCTCAAGGCGGTCTCCGCGCGGCATCGTCCCCTGCACGCGCCGTTGGTCGTGGAGCCGGGAACGGCTCAACGCATTCGGGTGCTGCTGGACCCGCTGGAGCCGCCCGCCGAGTTGTGCGCCGAACGCATTCGCTCCCGCACGCGACCGGAGGTCACGCTGTTTCTCGGTTTCGTGGTGGACGACGAATCGGGCCGCCCGCTGGCCAACGTGCGGGTGAGCAGCCTGCCCTCCGGCAGCAGCACCCGGAGCGATGCGCGCGGCTATTTTGAACTCGCGGTGCCGCTGCCGGAACCGGGCAACACCTCGCCGGTTTCGCTCTCGTTCGCGCGCGGCGGCTACGTCACCGAGCACCGGCTGAACCTGGAACTCTGGCCGGGCGGCGACTGGACGTATCGCATCCGGCTGCGCCCGGGCCACGGCGACGCAGTGGTGGACGAGAACGAACACCGCCGCAATCCCGTCCCGGTCGGCGGTGCCCGCACCCGGGCGATTCCGGCGACCGATGAGAACGCCCGCAGAGACGATACCAACGCCGCCCCGGCGACGGATCGCCCGGTGGTGGCGTTTTCCTCCGGGCTGAACACGTTGCGCGTGCCCAGCGCCATCCGCGTATTGCTGGCGGACAACATCACGGTGGAATACGTCTCGCTCCAGACCTACTGCCGCCGTTCGCTACCGTCCGAGTGGATTGCGAGCTGGGGCGCTTACACGGGCGGCAGCAATTCCCTCAACGCGGGGGCCATCGCCGTCCGCACCTACGCGGTCGGTTTCATCAACGTGCCCCGCGGCACCAACCATGACATTTGCGCGACGACAAGCTGCCAGGTGTTCGGCACCGGCACCCAGACACGCACGGACACGGCGGTGGCGTTCACGGAAAACTTTCTCGCGGTCAACAGCAGTGGCGCGATTCCGCGCGGACTGACGGAGTATTCGTCGGAGAACAACTCGCTCGGGTTTGCCTGCGGCGATGGGTTCACGCAGCCGACCGGCGGGTGCATTTTCGATCCGGTCTGCGCCGGGGAAACGCGCTTCGGCCACGGGCGCGGCATGTGCCAGTGGGGCACGGCGAAGTGGGCCACGGGGTTGAAATTCCCGGGCAACAGCACCGCCAACGCCACGCTCACCAACGGCTATCCGCGCCAGGACTGGAAATGGATCGTGAACCATTACTACCCGGACCTCACCCTGGTGAAGGGCGCGCCGCTGATCGTGGGGGATGCGGTGCGTGTCATTGGCGCCACGGTCAATGTGCGCGAGTGCCCGGGCGGCACCATCACCAACGGCATCGGATGCGCGCTGGTCACCACCAAGGCCGTCGGTTCCACGGGGGTCATCCTCGCGGGGCCGGTCACGATCACCAATGACGGCGGCGGTTTCACCTGGTATCGCGTGCAATGGAACGACGCCGTCACAAACGTCGGCTGGGCACCGGAAAACTGGCTCGAACGACTGCTCGCCGCGCCCGCCGCGCCGTCGGGCCTGGTGGCCACGCCGGTATCGGGCGGCCAGATTGACCTCGCGTGGACGGACAATTCGGCGGAGGAATTCGGGTTCCAGGTCGAGCGCGCCCTCGCGGCGGGCGGGCCGTGGACCAATCTCGCGAACGTCATGGCCAACACGCCGTTCCACAGCGACACGGAGGTGGTGGCGGGCACGACGTATTTCTACCGCGTGCGGGCGTTCAACTCGGGCGGCAGTTCCGCCTACACCGCCGTGGCCAGCGCGACGGCTCAGACGCCCACGGTGCCGGCCATTTTGATTCCTCCCACCAGCCTCGCGCGGAATTTCAACGAGATCGCCGTCTTCACCGTCACGGCGACCGGAGCGGCGCCATTGCGCTATCAATGGCGGCGGAACGGCGTGCCGCTGGCCAACGGCGGCAAGGTGTCGGGCGCGACCAACAGCACCCTGAACTTCGGCCCGCTCGAAACGCCGGACGCGGGGTTGATTGACGTCGTTGTCACCAACAGCAGCGGCGCGGTGACCAGCGCGGTGGCGCAACTGCTCGTGGACGGCGTGCCGCTGTTCACCGACGACTTCGAGACGAATTCTGCGTCGCGCTGGGTGACGAACCGCAGTTCGACAGACACGCGGGTGACGTTTCATTACGACCACGCGCCGAACGGCATCCCCAGCGCGCCCCGCTCCGCCCCGGGCACGACGCGCGCGGTGCGGTTCGAGGCGAACCTCGCGAACGCCGCCGCGGCCGCGCTGAACATCTCGCCGGTCGGCGGCAGCTTCAGCGGCGATTACACGCTGGTGTTCGACTGCTGGATGAACGTGAACGGTCCCTTCCCCGGCGGCGGGGCCGGCTCGACGGAATTCTTCACCGCCGGCCTCGGCACGACCGGCGACCGCGTGCAATGGACGGGCGCGGGCACGACGGCCAACGGCGTGTGGTTCTCGGCCAGCGGCGAGGGCGGATGCACCGACACGTCGGCCACGCTGGCCGATTACCAGGCCTACGTCGGCACCGCGTTGCAAAACACCAACACGGGCGTGTATGCCGCCGGCACCGCCGCCAATGCGCGCGGTAACTTGAATGGCTATTACACGGCAGCGTTTCCCGGCGGCCAGACCGCGCCCAACGCGCAGCAACTGGCGTTTCCCCAACAGACCGGCGGCCTCGCGGCGGGAACCCTCGGTCTGGCGTGGCGCACCGTGCGGCTGGCGAAGAGCGGCAATGTCGTTGAATGGAGCGTGGACGGAGTGCGGTTCGCCACGGTGACAAATGCCGCGCTGCCGGGCGCAAATTTCTTCCTTGGTTACTGGGATCCGTTCAGCTCGCTCTCGGATAACACCAACCTGAGCTTCGGCCTGATGGACAACGTGCGGGTCACGGTGGCCGCCGTCGCGCCGCAAATCACCGCGCAGCCCGCCAGCCAGCAAAAGGCGCAGGGCGACAACGCCACGTTCACCGTGTCGGCCACGGGCGCGCCGGCACCAACGTTCCAATGGCGGCTCAACGGCACGAACCTGCCCGCCGCCGTTGCCGCGTCGCTGACCCGGACCAACCTCCAAATCGGGGACGCGGGCAGTTACACCGTGGTCGTCTCGAACGCCGTCAACGTCGTCACCAGCGCCGTCGCCGTGCTGACCGTGAACCGTCCGCCCGCGCTGTCACCACTCGCCAACCGCACGGTTCACGTGGGAACGGTGGTTCAATTCACTGTGCTGGCCAGCGACGCCGACGCGCCGTCGCAGATGCTTGCCTTCGCGCTCGAACCGGGTGCGCCACCCGCCGCCGCAATTCATCCGGCAACGGGCCTGTTCACCTGGCCGACGACGGAGGCGGGCACGACCAATCTCATCACCGTGCGCGTCACAGATGACGGCGTTCCGCCGCTGTCGGCCACGCGCTCCTTCACCGTCACGACCGTGCCGCGGCCGCAGCTTGAGGGATTGAGCGTGGTGAATGGGACGGCGACCCTGCAATGGACCGCAATTTCGGGCGCGACGTATCGCGTGCAGTTCAAGGCCGCACTGACCGACGCCGAATGGACGGACCTCGTGCCGGACGTCACCGCGGCCGGGCCGTCGGCGTCATTTCCACACACGCCTGCGGGCGGGCAGGGTTTCTATCGCGTCCTGGCGGTGCCATGAACAGCGCCAGCCCTACGATGGCCCATACTCATCCGCTTTGACATCATGCACGCTTCCCTGCTCTAACTGTGCCGACATTTGACTTCGGAACCGGCATGATCGCCCTAACCATCCCCAGTCCCGGCCAAACGGCATCGGTGCAGCGCCCGTCTCCCGAACCCGGGCCGGGCGAAGTGCTGCTGCGCGTGCGCCGCGTTGGTTTTTGCGGCTCGGACTTGAACACGTATCGCGGCCTGAATCCGCTGGTCACCTACCCCCGCATTCCCGGCCACGAAATCGCCGCCGAGGTGGTGCAGGCGGGGGAAGGTGTGCCGGAACGGTTTCGTCCCGGGCAACTCGTGACGGTGGTGCCCTACACAACCTGCGGACAGTGCCCCTCCTGTCGTGCCGGGCGCGTCAATGCCTGCCGTCACAATCAGACTCTCGGCGTCCAGCGGGACGGCGCGCTCACGGAATTTATCACCGCGCCCTGGGAAAAAATCCTCGCCTCCCCCAAACTCTCCGCGGCGGAGCATGCGCTGGTCGAGCCGTTGAGCGTTGGCTTTCATGCCGTCGAGCGGGGGCGTGTCACCCGGGCCGACACGGTGCTCGTGTTCGGGTGTGGCATGATTGGTCTCGGGGCAATCGCCGGGGCGGCACTGGCCCGCGGTGCCCGCGTGCTGGCCGTGGACGTGGATGACGCAAAGCTCGCGCTGGCCCGGCGGGCGGGTGCGGCGGAAACCATCAATTCACGGACCACGGACCTTTCCGCGCGCGTCCGGGAGTTGACCAATGGTGACGGAGCCGCAGTGACCATCGAAGCTGTCGGGCTGCCTGCGACGTTTCGGGCCGCGGTGGACGAGGCGGCATTTGCAGGACGGGTGGTCTATATCGGATATGCGAAGGAGCCGGTCAGCTATGAGACCCGGTTTTTCGTGATGAAGGAACTGGACCTGCTGGGTTCCCGTAACGCCACCGCTGCCAACTTTGCCGAGGTGATTGCCCTGTTGGAGCAAGGTCGTTATCCGGTGGCCGAGACCATCACCCGTTGCGTGCCCTTCGCGGCAGCGGGAACGGCGCTGGCAGAGTGGGCCGCCGATCCCGCGCGGGTGACCAAAATCCAAGTAACCCTCGATTGATGCTTTGCCGGTCAGGGAGATAGGACACCGCGATAAAAGCGCGCGGGCACCGCGGGTTCGTTGGTTTCCGTAAAGACAAAGGGTGCGGCGTTGGTCGCCCGGCCCAGCCATGGTCCGACGGCGGCATTCGTGGTGGCCTGCACGGCATACACCGCGCCGGTCGTGCCGGTGAGAGTGAATTGGAACGCGCCATTGGTGAACACCGGCTGGACCAGAACTGGTGGTAGTGCCGACCCGGGCGGATTCACCGGCGTGAGCGCACCTTCAATGACAAAGTCGAGATTCGGGTTGTTGAGCGTGTCGAACACATACCACGTGCCGGAGGCGCTGGTGCCCCCAAACAGAACCAGCCGCAAGGTGACGTTGGTTCCGGCGGGCACCGCCTGCAGCGCGGCCACGCCTGAAAGATCCACCGTCCCCAGTGAAGCGCCGCTGCCAAGGGTGGACGGAAACGCCAGACTGGTGAGGTCGGCAAAACTACTGTCCCCGACGGCGAACTGCAGCAGACCGTTGGTTGGCCCGGTGCTGGAGCGGCGGTAGTCAAACCGGCTGATGGCGGAAAGCGACAACCGGTGGCCGGGCGGGGCGCTAAGCGTGACGGAAACGAAATCATTGGACGCCACCGCGTCCGTTGCCGAAGCGGCATTGAAGCCATTGCCCCCCCACGCTCGCGAGGCAGCCGTGGGCACGGTGGTCACGCCCGCGCCCCGGGTGAGTCCCGTGACTCCCACGCCGGACGCGTTGGTCGTCGGCGGCAGAGGTGAGGGGCCGAAGTTGGTGAGGCCGCTCACGTCCCAGCCCGCGAGAATGCCGGTGTAGCTGTTCGTGGCAGGCCCAACGATGGTCAGAACGGCCACGCTGCTGGTAACCGCCCCGGCCACGTTGGTGACGACCACGGTGTAGGGGCCGGCGTCGTTGGTGGTCAATCCCGCACGGACCAGGTTGGTGGCGGTCGCACCGGGCAGATTGGTTCCAAAGAAGCGCCATTGGTAGGCCAGCGGCGCGGTGCCGGCGGCGGCGACGACAAACTGGGCGGTGGCGCCAACCTGGTTGGTCTGGCTTTGCGGCTGGACAAGGATCACGGGCGCGGACGGGGGAGGGTTGGTTTCCCACACGGGCAGCAGGAAATTTTTCACCACGGCCATGTGCTGCATGTTGAGCGCATCGGAGTCCGAACTGACCACGGGCGGCACGTCGCTCAACGGCGTGTAAACCCGTGAATCAAACACCAGCCCGGCGGGAAAAGAATTGATGCCGATGACCACGGGGGTGAGGAAGTTGGTCAGAGAAAACGACGGCAGCACGTAATCGTAGGGCTTGTTGCGCCCGGCATTGGTGTCGGGATCGCCCGCCTGGTCCACGGGAACGGCATCGTCACTGAGGAACGTCTTAAAGGTTGCCATCGCGCTTTCGCTCCGCGAGTCCGTGTTGAAGTCGCCCGCCACGATGAGCCAGGCGTTGGCCGGGAAATGGGTCTGAATGAGCGCCTTGAGATTCGTGGCCTCGATGGCCCGCGACGACGGTCCCCCCGCCGCATGCAGATGCACGCTGACGACGTAAAGATCGTTGGTGCCCGGCAGGTCAATCCGCGCCCAGGCAAAACCGCGGTCGGGAACCTGCGTGTCGTTCCATGTGCCCGCCTCGAGAATCGGCCACCGGCTGACGATGCCGTTGGGGATGCTGTAGCCCGCGGCCACTTCCTTGAAGAAATGGAAGTTCGTGCCAAAGGCGAGGTCCACCAGCGCCCGGGCCTGGCTGTCATTGGTGCTGTTATTGTAGCGGAACTCGTTCATCGCTACGACATCCGGCTTCAGACCCTTGAGGATGTTGATGCCGGGCGTCTCGTAGCTTTGAGAATTGCCCGAAGTCAGGTTCGCCGCGACCACGCGGACCGCGAGGTTGCTCACCTGGGCCGAGGCTGACAGGGGAAGACCAAGCGCCGCGAGCAGGGCGAGAGTGAAAGCCGGGCGAAACAGCGACATGTGAGGCGGGAGATAACCCAACTTTTACGCCGCTGCAAGCTCCTGGCGGGCGGCGGCAAAACGTCGTTCACCCGTCCGGGTAGTTTGCTTCCGGGCACTCCCGCGCTAACGTGCCCTGCCCTTGCGGCGTGAATTCGTCCACCGGCTGCACGACATCATGCGTTCTCTAAACCGCCTCCGCCGGACAGTGCTCCTGTTGGTCACGCTGTTTCCTGCGGCCGTGATGGCGGACATTGTTCGTTACGAGCCAGACCCCTTCACGGGGCACCTGTGGCACTTGGATGAAACGAATGCACCAGCCCTGGATGCCAGTCCCGGCAATCGCCCCCTCACCTCGCTCACCAACGGCGCGATGCTGAACGAGGCCTCCTTTTCCGGTTTTGGGACGGCGTTGAGCACGTTCGATGGCGGCCCGAACGGAATCACCAACAAGGATGCGGCGCTGGCGGCGCTCCCGCTGGTCAACGGCGCGGGTGACAACGCCACATTATTGCTCGCCGATCCAAGCACGGGCGCGTTCACGATAGAGGCGCTGGTGCGCGTGGACTTTGATCCCGCCCAAAATCTCGGCCCTGCCCCCACCGGCAACGGACGCAACAGCCCGCTCCAGATTCTCAGCGGCGAGGGTGACGTTGCGGGGGAGCGGGTGTTTCAATTCCGCCTCAATCCGGTCGGCTTTGGCGGCGGCGATGCCACCGTGCCGCGCCTCGAATTCATCAACCTCCGCCAGGAAACCGCCATTCAAAGCGTCATTGTCGGCCTCCCCACCAACGGCCCCAATGCCATCCAGTCCAACACTTGGTATCATGTGGCCGTCGCCTACACCGGCGCGGACAACACGCCTGGCAATCTGACGTTCTACTGGACCCGGCTCGACACCAACAACTCGTTCGCCAGCGTGCTGGCCACAGCGCGGCTCACCAACGACCTCGCCGCCGCCGCCTGCGACTTTGTCGTCGGCAACGAGGGTCGGGCCACCGGTGGCAGCACGGACAACTTTCTCGGATTGATTGACGAGGTGCGCCTCAGCCGCGCGTTTCGGGGCACGAACGAATTTGTCTTCCGCAGCGTGGTGCTCGCCGGGGCCAGCGGTTACGAGGCCGGCACCACCAACTTCCCGGCCAACCTGCTGGATGGCAATTTCAACTCCCGGTGGTCCGCGCAAGGCGACGGGCAGTGGGTGTCTTTTGACCTCGGTCGCCTGGAACTGGTGGACGCGGTCAATATCGCTTTCTATCTCGGCAACCAGCGGACCACGAGCTTCGACGTGCTGCTTTCGGTGGACGGCAACGGCTGGTTCATGGCGCTCACCAACGTGGTCAGCAGCGACACCACGCTGGATCTGGAACCGTTCCCTTTGCCCCACCCGCTGCCCGCCCGCTTCGTCCGCATCGTGGGCCATGGCAATTCCCAGAACAACTGGAACAGCTTGACCGAACTCACCATTGACCGTTCCCCGGCGCTCGACACGGACCGCGACGGCCTGCCCGACGCCTGGGAACTGTATTACTTCAACGGCCTGCATTTCACCGGCGCGGACGACCCGGATGGCGACAGCCTCACCAACGCTTACGAACTGCTCACCGCCACCCATCCCGCCGTGCCCAACGCCGCCGGCGACACCGACAACGACGGCCTGCCCGACTGGTGGGAAAACCTGTGGTTTGGCAGCCTTGGGCAATCCGGCACTGACGACCCCGATCGCGATGGTCACAACAACCTGGCCGAGTGGACGCACGGCTCCGACCCGACCAATCCCAATTCGATTCCCGGCGACGTGGACGGCGACAACCTGCCCGACGCCTGGGAACTGGTCGCTTTCGGCTCTCTGGCATTTGGCGCCTACGAGGACACCGACGGCGACGGCCTGAGCAACCTCGCCGAAATGCTGGCGGGCACCTCACCCACCAACGCGCTTTCCCGGACCAACTGGGCCGCCCCCCGCGTCGCCTTGCTGCGCGATTCCGTCGTGGCCACCAACGCCTGCCTCATGCCCGCTGGCTCGACCTACGGCCGCGCCATCAACGGCATCTCCTTCCAGAACGGCCCGCTGACCTTCAACGGCTATCAATACGTCGCGTGGTATGACACCGTGGGCACCACGCAGAAGCTCTGGCTGGGCCGCCGCGCCGTGAACCGCTTCACCACCGGCCCGTGGGAGAAGTTCGACACCGGCTCGGAATTCCTCAACGGCGACGAGCCTGCCTGGAACGCACACAACGTCATCGCCCTCGGCATCTGTCACACCGACGGCTCGCTGCACTTTGCGTGGGACATGCACGGCAACACGTTGCGCTACCGCCGTTCGATTCCCGGTCTCTGCACCACCAATCTTGCCGCTTGGGGGCCGGGCGCGCTGTTCGGCGAACAGAACTGGCTCGTGTCCGCCGACCAGTCGGTCACCAGCGTCACCTACCCGCGCTTTGTCAACACTCCGTCCGGTGCGCTGCGCTTTTTCTACCGCACCGGCAGCACGTCCGCCGGGGACCATTGGATGCACAATTACCAGCCCGCCACCACCAACTGGAGCGCGCGCTGGAAGTTCTCGGCCAAGGAAGGCACTTTTTCTGACGTCTCCGTCAACGGCGGCACCTTCACCTCGACCAGCCGCAACGCTTACGAGAACGGCTACACCTACGGCCCCGACGGCACGCTGCACTACACCTGGACCTACCGCGAGAACACGGCCAACCCGTCCAACCACGACATTCATTATGCCTCCAGCGCCGACAATGGCGTCACGTGGCGCAACAACGCGGGCGCGCTCATCGCCAACACCACGTTGGGCCAGGCCATCCGCGTGGATTCCCCCGGCATCATCGTCAAGGTCGTGAACAGCCGCCAACTCCTCATCAACCAGCAGGCCCAGTGTGTGGACCTCGATGGCCGCGTCCATGTGCTCATGTTGCACCGACGGCCCGAGCCGGAATTCGCTTGGCAACTCGGCGACCCGGCGTTCTCGACCGCCAAGACCGCCTATTTTCATTACTTCCGCGACCCCGCCACGGGTGTCTGGTCGCAACGCCGCCTCCCGCTGGACATCTCCGTTGGGGCGCGGCCCAAGATGGGTTACGACGCGCACGGCAACCTCTATGCGGTCTATGTCGGTGGCTACAGCACCGTCGTCACGCCCGGCTATGCGGCGGGCTGGCTTGCCGTGGCCAGTGCCTCGAAAGCCTCGCAGTATTCCGACTGGGCCGTGGCGATCACGAACACCATCCGCTTCGATGGCGAACCTCTCCTGGACCAGGACCGGCTGTTGGCCGACGGCATCCTTTCCGTCTTTCTTCAGGAAACCTCGGCCAATACCGGCGTCGTCGGCACGCCGCTGCATGTGTTGGATTACGCAGTGAATGTGTCCGCCGCAGACACTGCCCGCACCGCCTCCCTGGAGTTTCGCGAGCTGGATGCACTCATCACCGTGCCTGCGACCAACGGCAGCGCCTATCAACTGCAAGCCACCGAAAGCCTCGTTCCGGCTGCATGGACCAACATCGGGCCGCCCGTTCCCGGTCCGAACGGCCTGCTCGCTTTGCCCGACCCGGACGGCCGCACCGCCGACCAACGTTTCTACCGCGTGCTGCAATCACCGTAACGCCAAGCGGCTGTTGGGATGAAGGGAGGTTTTTTCGCGCCGCTCCTCCCGGACATTTCGCTTGCCCGGTCGCTTCCGGTGATTCTCAACGAGTCTCCGATCCGGCGTCATTGCCGTCACCCGCCCGCGTCTTCACCCAAGCCAGCGCCGCTTCCTTCGATCGGAGCAAACCTGCCAGTTGCTGGTCCCGCACTTCGCGCAGCAGAACACCCATCGCGCGGCCCGATGGCACGCCGAGCGCCTTGAGGTCGTGCCCGGTGAGCAGGGGAGGCAAAAGCTCCGGCTGTCGCGCGAGGGTTTCCGCTTCAGACCGCAGAAACTCGTAAATGTCCAGCCGCCCGTGCGAGCCGAGACAGTCGAGACGGTGCAGTTCCAGTTCGAGCCGGAAGGTGGGGCGAAGCAACATTCGTCGCCGCGTCGCCATGCGCATGTTCGGCGCGTCCCGGAACTGCATGTGGTGGCGGACGACGGTGGCCACGGTCTCGATTTCCTTCCGGGGAAAGCGCAGTCGTCCGAGAATCTCCCGCGTCAGGTCGGCCCCTACCCGTTCGTGACCGTAAAAATGAATCGCCCCCGTCTGTGGATCCCGTTCCGCCGTGCGCGGCTTGGCCACATCGTGCAACAGCACGCACCACGGCAGGAGCGGGTCCGCGTCCGGCAGCAATTGCTCGAACATGAGGCGCAGATGATTGAACACGGTGCCCTCGGGATGAAAGTCTGGCGACTGCTCGCAGGTGACGCAGGCCGCGATTTCCGGCAGCACCTCGGCCAGCAGCCCGCTCTCGTGCAGCAAATCCAGACCGCGCGCGGCGATGGTTGTTCCGGACGGGTTGTGGAAGGGCCTTCCAGGCGCAAAGACCTTCAGCAATTCGTCCCGCACCCGTTCCGCGCTGACGCGGCGGATGCGGGGCGCCAAGGACCGAATTGCCGCCCAGGTCTCCGGTTCAATGGCAAAGCCCAATTGCGCCGCAAACCGCACCGCGCGCAGCAAACGCAGGTGATCCTCCGCGAACCGTTCTTCCGGTCGGCCGATGGTGCGGACGACGCGCGCCGCGAGGTCCGCCGCGCCGCCCACCCAGTCGCGGAGTTCCCCGCGCACCGGATCAAAAAACAGGCCGTTGATGGTGAAATCTCGCCGCGCCGCGTCGGCTTGGGGATCGCCAAAGCTCACTTGCCGGGGATGACGCCCATCCCGGTAATCCGACTCTGCCCGGAAGGTCGCCACCTGAAACTGCCGTCCCGCCTCGATCACCACCATCACCCCAAACTGGCGCCCGACGGGGATGGTTTTGGGAAACAGCCGTTCGATTTCGGAGGGCACAGCGTTGGTGGCGATGTCAAAATCCCCCGGCTCGCGGCCGAGTTGCTCGTCCCGCACGCAACCACCCACGAAGAAAGCCGCAAAGCCAGCGTCCTGAAGGCGTCGCACGATGCCTTCGGCCAGAGCGCGAACGGAACCAGACGGCGCACCACTCACGCCGTCATCATGCCCCCTGCCCCGGTGCAACGCACGCGGGGAATGATGCGAATCATCAACTGACGCCGCCACCATCGCCCTTCAGCGCCCGCTCAAACGACGATCTCGGGGAAAACTTTTTCCGGATTGACGTCCAGGTCCTTGATGGCTTGGGCGACGAGTTTCGCCGGAATCTCCCCGCGCTGTGCCAATGCAAAGAGCGTGGCAATCACGGTGCATTCCGCGTCCACCTCGAAAAACCGGCGCAACCGGGGCCGCACATCACTGCGCCCGAAGCCGTCCGTGCCCAGCGTGGTCAGACCGCCCGGCACCCACGGCGCGATCTGGTCGGCCACGATCTTCATATTGTCCGAGACGGCGATGAACGGCCCCTTTTCGCCCGCCAGCGTGGTTTCGAGATAGGATTTCCGGGGCGGTTCGGTGGGGTGGAACATGTTCCACCGGCGCGCCAGCAGGGCCTCATTGCGGAGCCGCTTGTAGCTGGTGGCACTCCATACGTCGGCGCTGACGCCGTATTTTTCAGCCAGAATGGTCTGCGCCTTGAGCGCCGACTGGATGATGGGACCGCTGCCAAAGATCTGGGCCTTGTGCTTGAGCTTGTCCGGACCGGGTTTGAACTTGTAAAGCCCGCGCAGAATGCCATCCGTGCAGCCCTCGGGCATCGGCGGCATGACGTAGTTCTCGTTGTAAAGCGAGAGGTAATAGAACAGGTCCTCGCCATCGTGATACATCCGCTTCATGCCATCCGCGATGATGGCCGCCAGTTCGTAGGCGAACGCGGGGTCGTAGGCCATCAACGTGGGCACGGTGCTGGCGTGCAGCAGGCTGTGGCCGTCCTGGTGTTGCAGGCCCTCACCGTTGAGGGTGGTGCGCCCCGCGGTCGCACCCAGCAGAAAGCCGCGCGCCTTGATGTCGCCCGCCAGCCAAATTTGATCGCCCACGCGCTGCAGACCAAACATCGAGTAATAGATGTAAAAGGGAATCATGTGGACGCCGTGGCTGGCGTAAGCCGTGCCCGCCGCCACAAACGACGCGATGGCACCGGCCTCGGTGATACCCTCTTCCAGAATCTGACCATCCGGCTTTTCGAGGTAATACAACAGCGATTTGCGGTCCACCGGCTCGTAAAGCTGCCCCTTGTGCGCGTAGATGCCGATCTCGCGGAACAGGGCATCGAGTCCAAACGTGCGCGCCTCATCGGGAATGATGGGCACGATGCGCTGGCTGATGGCCGGCTGCTTGAGCAGCAACCGCAACAGCGCGACGAATGCCATGGTGGTCGAGACCTCGGATTTGCCCGAGCCTTTGACCATGTCGCCCAGGACTTCGAGCCGGGGTGTATCCAGGGCCTGTGCATTAACCCGGCGCTGCGGCAGGTGCCCCCCCAGCACGCGTCGCCGTTCGCGCAGGTATTTCATTTCCGCGCTGTCCGCCGGCGGGCGGTAAAAGGGCATCTCGGCGATTTCGTCGTCGCTGATCGGCACGCCGAACCGGGCGCGGAACTCGCGCAGTTCCTTTTCGTTGAGCTTCTTTTGCTGGTGGGAAATGTTTTTGCCCTCGCCCGCCTCGCCGAGGCCGTAGCCCTTGACAGTCTTGGCCAGGACAACCGTGGGCGCGCCTTTGTGCTCCATGGCGGCGCGGTAAGCCGCATAGACCTTCCGCACGTCATGCCCGCCGCGCAGCAGCTTGCGAATCTGGTCGTCGGTCAGGTGATTTACCAGCTTCAGCAACTCGGGGTATTTCCCGAAGAAATGCTTCCGGGTGTAACTGCCCGGCTCGACGGTGTATTTCTGGTAGTCGCCGTCCACGACTTCCTCCATGCGCTTGATCAACAGCCCCGAGGTGTCGCGCGCCAGCAGATCGTCCCAATCGCTGCCCCAAATGACCTTGATGACGTTCCACCCCGCGCCGCGGAAGGCCGCTTCGAGTTCCTGAATGATCTTGCCGTTGCCGCGCACCGGGCCATCGAGACGCTGGAGGTTGCAGTTGACCACCCAGATGAGGTTGTCGAGCTGCTCGCGGGAAGCGAGCGTGAGCGCGCCCAGCGTTTCCGGCTCGTCGGATTCGCCGTCGCCGACGAACGCCCACACCTTGGGTTCCTCCCCCTTCACCAGGCCGCGCGCCTTGAGGTAACGATTAAACCGGGCCTGGTAGATGGACATGATGGGACCGAGGCCCATTGAAACGGTGGGGAACTGCCAGAAGTCCGGCATCAAGTAGGGATGCGGATAGCTGGACAGGCCGCCGCCCTCGGCGAGTTCCTGGCGGAAGTTGTCGAGCTTCTTTTCATCCAGCCGCCCCTCGAGAAACGCGCGGGCATAGACGCCCGGCGCCGAGTGGCCCTGGAAATACACCTGATCGCCGGCAAACGTATCCGAAGGCCCGCGCAGGAAATGATTGAACGCCACTTCGTAGAGCGACGCCGAGGATGCGAAGCTCGAGATGTGGCCGCCCACGTTGGTCGAGTGGTTGGCGCGCACGACCATCGCCATCGCGTTCCAGCGGATGTAAGACTTGATCTGGCGCTCGAGTTCGATGTCGCCCGGATAGGCCGGTTGGGCCTCGGGTGGGATGGTGTTGATGTAGGGCGTGCTGACCGGTTTGGGCGCGTCAATGCCCTGACGGCGGAGGCGTTCGAGCAGGCGGCCGGCGAGTCGCGCCGTCTGGTCCGGGCCGGCGGATTGCGCGGCCAGATCGAACATGGACGCCAGCGCGGCAAACCATTGGTCGGCGGGGCGGGCGGGGGTGAGGGCGGATTGGTCTTTGTTCTCCGGTTTCACTGTGCTAGTCAAAAACGCGCCAGCCGGGGCAATTCCCAGAACCGCAGGGACCGCCTCCGCCTTGGCGCGCGGCCCGACAAGGTAGGTCAGGCCGCCGGCCAGTCAAACCCATAGTCACCCGTGCTTACCTTTGATTTCCCACCGTTGTCCCCCGCTGAAACGCTGGCGGCGGAAGAGGCGTTGCTGGACGCCGCCGAGGCGGGTCAATGGGGTGAGACCCTCGCCTTTTGGGAGCCGCGCGAGCACTTCGTCGTGCTCGGTTGCGGCAACAAAGCGGGCACCGAGGTGGACCGCCCGGCCTGCGAGCGGCGGGGCATCCCGATTCTGCGCCGGAGCAGCGGCGGCGGCACCGTGTTACAAGGCCCCGGGGTGCTGAACTACTGCCTCATTCTCCGCATCGCGGAAGGCAGTCCCCTCGCCACCATCAACGGTGCAAACCAGTTCATCATGCAGCGCAACGCCGACGCGCTGACCCGCTTGCTGAACGAGGAGCCCGCCCCCCGCCCCCCGCCACCCACCACCCGAAACCAGTTTGTCGAAGTCCAGGGCCACACGGACCTGGCGCTGGCGGGTCGGAAGTTTTCCGGCAACGCGCAACGGCGCAAGCGGACCCACCTGCTCTTCCACGGCGCCATCCTGCGGGCGCTGAATCTGGACCTGCTCGAGGCCGTCCTGCCCCTGCCCTCGCTGCAACCGGATTACCGCCGCGGCCGTTCGCATCGCGATTTCCTGACCCAAATCGCGCTGCCGACTGAAGCCATCCGCGCCGCCCTGCGCGAGGCATGGTTGGCCCGCGAGTTCACCGCGCCACCGGACTGGAGCGATGCTATCAACCGGCTGGTTCACGAAAAATATAGGCGGGCCGAATGGACGTTCCGGGTCTGACGAATCAAGCACACGACTGGACAGCCGAGCCTTGTGAGCGCATGGTGAAATGGGCCGGTTTTATGAGTCATTCACCGCAGCAGCGTCCGGGCTTCACGCTGATTGAACTTCTCGTTGTCATCGCGATCATCGCGGTGCTCGCGGCGCTGCTGCTGCCGGCCTTGAGCCGCGCCAGGGCCGCCGCCCAGCGCGCCGCCTGCCTCAGCAACACCCGCCAGATCAATTTCGCCCTCCAGCTTTACGCCGACGAGCACGACGGCGC
>JBKBTZ010000044.1:0-25253 GCA_046290825.1 Limisphaerales bacterium | reverse complement strand
TGTCCCTCCGTTCGCGGAGCATCGTGTGGATCGAGGATGTGATTGCGATGGTCGAGGCGTCCGGCAGTTCCGAGATGTATGCGCTGCTCAAGCGCGAGGACGAAAAGGCCGTCACGGAGCGCGCTTATGAGAACCCCGTGTTCGTCGAGGACCTGGTTCGCAACGTTGCCCTCAAGCTCAAGGCGCACCCGGCGATCACCTGGTGGAAGGTCGAGGCGGAAAACTACGAGAGCATCCACAACCACAACGCCTACGCCTGTATCGAGGGCCGCAACGCGCCCCCGGCCGGCCCGCGCCCGCGGTCCCGCCGTTAGCGGGCTGGCGCGGGCGCGTGCCGAAAATGTGGGGTGGGTTGCCCGCAATCGGGCTGGCCGAGCACCCGCGGAACGGGCCAAAATGGTCCCGCCATGAAGCCCCGTTGTCATTTCCTTCGGTTCCGAACGTTCACCGTCGTTCGTTGCACGTTTTCCGCTCTCGCCGTTCTCGCCTGCGGGAATCTGACCGCGGCGGAACTCAAGGTGACCGCCCGCAATCCGCTGCCCTTCGCGCAGCCCGGTCAGACTCTCGAGCTGACCGCCGACCAGCTCGCTCCGCTTGGTGTGAAAGACCTCGCCACCATCCACGTCCGGGACGCCGCTGGCCAGGCTGTGCTGGTTCAGGCGGTGGACACCGATGGGGACGCCTATCGGCGTCCGGACATCGTGATTTTCCAGGCGGACTTCGCGGCCCACGAGACCAAAACCTTCACAGTGGGCACCGGCCCGAAGCAGGTGTATCGGCTCGAGCAGTTTCGCGCGTTTGGCCGGTTTGTCCGCGAGCGGTTCGATGATTTTGCCTGGGAAAACGACCGCATCGCGCACCGGACCTATGGCCGGGCGCTCGAAACGTGGGACGGCGAGCCGCTGACGAGCAGCACGTTTGACATCTGGTCCAAACGCACCGCGCGCATGGTCATCAACGACTGGTATCTGGCCGACGACTACCACGTGGACCACGGCGAGGGCGCGGACTTTTATTCGGCGGGCCTGAGCCGCGGGTGCGGCGCGAGCGGGTTGTGGGCAGCGGACCGCTTGTGGACGTCGCGCAACTTCGTGAACTCGCGCGTGCTGGCCAACGGCCCGATCCGCGTGCTTTTCGAGCTGGAATACGCCCCGTTCGAGGTGGACGGCATCAGCGTCAGCGAGGTCAAGCGCATCCACCTCGACGGCGGTGCGCAGTTGGGCCGGTTCCACAGCACTTACCGGCAGTTCACCCGGCCCGGCCAGACGCGCGCGCTCACTGCCGGCATCGGCCTGAAAAAGGTTGCCGGGGAACAGGTGGAGGCCGCGCCGGAGGCGGGCTGGCTCGTGAAGTGGGAGAAGGTCGAGAAGAACGCGGGGGAACAGGGCCTTGGCATCGTCGTTCCCGCCGGCGCCTTCGCGCGCCAGACGGAGGACAAGTTGAACCACCTTGTGCTGACGCCCGTCCAGCCGGACGGCACGGTGACCTACTGGGCCGGATTCGCCTGGGACCGCGCGGGCCACTTCCCCAACGCGGCTGCCTGGCGGCAGCACGTCGAGGAGTTCGCCCGGGGTCTGGCCTCGCCCATCGAGGTGACGGTTACGGCGCCTTGAGCGGTGGGATGGCTGCGGGCCGTTGCAACGAAACGGACCCGTAATCGGACAGCGACCGGCAGGTGAAATGGCCCCATTGCGCTTAGAGGGGGCCTGCCAGAAACAAACCAATGCGCAGGAGGCATCTGCTTCCAAGCCTATTTACCGAACAGTGCGTCTATTTTCTTCCGCACCGTTTCATCCATCTTGATGAGCGGCGGCCAAGGGCGTTTGAAGCCTTCACCCGGCAATTTCTTCGTCGCGTCAATGCCGAGTTTGCTGCCGATGGCGATTTCGCTGGTGGCGTGGTCGAGCACATCGGCTGGCCCCTTGGTGAAGAGGCAGTCGCGTTGGGGGTCGGTGTTGGCGCAGAGGCGGAAGAGGACTTCGCTGGTGTTGTGGACGTCCACGTCGTCGTCCACCACCACGATGTATTTGGTGAACATCATCTGGCCCATGCCCCAGAGGCCGTGCATGATCTTGTAGGCCTGCATCGGGTAGGTTTTCTTGATGCTCACGAAGACGAGGTTGTGGAACACGCCTTCGGCCGGCAACGCGAGGTCCACGATCTCGGGGAAGTTCATTTTGAAGATGGGCAGGAAGAGCTTCACGGACGCGCCGCCCATGTAAAAATCCTCCATCGGGGGAATGCCGACGATGGTGGCGGGATACACGGCGTTTTTGCGGTGGGTGATGGCGGTTACGTGAAAGACGGGATACGGCTCGGGCAGGGTGTAAAAGCCGGTGTGGTCGCCGAACGGGCCTTCGTCGCGCAGCGGCTCGGTGGGGTCCACGTAGCCCTCGATGACGAAGTCGGCGTTGGCGGGGACTTCAAGGTCGTTGGTGACGCAGCGGACTAATTCGACAGATCGCTTTCGGAGGTAGCCCGCCAACAAAAACTCATCCAGGCCATCCGGCAACGGCGCGGTGGCGGCGAAGGGAAACATCGGGTCGCCGCCGAGAAAGACGGCCACGGGCATGCGTTCGCCGCGTTCGTAGTAGCGGCGGCCATGGCGGGCAGCCACTTTTTGAAGTTGCCAGTGCATTCCCGTGCTCCGGTTATCATAGACCTGCATGCGATACATGCCGACGTTGCGCTCGCCCGTGTCCGGGTCCTTGGTGACGACGCAGGGGAGGGTGATGAAGCGCCCGCCGTCCAGCGGCCAGCATTTGAGGATGGGCAAGTTGAGGAGAGTTTCGGGTTTCGGGTTTCGGGTTTCGAGTTCCTTCAGGCTCGGCGCCGGCGGCCACGGTTCGGTGCGCGGGGAGGATGGGGCGAACTTGTGAACGACTTCCTGGCACGCCCCGTCCTTGACGAGCTTGGGCTTCGCGTGGCGGAGTTCGAGGGCGGTGGCGAACAGCCGGATGGCCTCCTTGAAGCTGGTCGGGGGCTTGGCCTTCATGAGGGAGCCGAGTTCGGCGGCGACTTCCTCGACGGAGTTCGCGCCCATGCTCATGGCCATGCGTTTCCAAGAGCCCATGGTGTTGATGGCAACGGGGAACGGCGAGACGACCCCATTGACCGAGGGTTGCTCGATGAGCAGTGCCTTGCCGCCGCCGGGGGATTTCATCTCGCGATCCGCGAGGACGGTGATTTCCAGTTCGGTGGCGACGGGCTGGGAGATGCGCTTCAGTTCGCCCGCCTGGTCGAGCCGGGTGACAAAATCGCGGAAGGAATCGAATGCCATGCGGCGAAGCTAGCAGATGCGCGAAGCCCCGCAACCGACGCCGCCGGTCAAGATTTGATGTCGCGGACCTGAAAGGCGCAGAGGCCGATGACAAACGCGGTGAGCGCGCAGCCAACCACCACGCTGACATGCCCGAGCACGTCGGCCCACGGCACCGGCTGGTTGAAAACGAGCAGCCAGGCGCGGAAGTGATGGGTCAGGCAGAACGATTTGTAGTCCTCGAAGAACGGCATGTTTTCGAGCACGAGGCTGGCGAGGAGAAAGGTCAAGCCCAGCACGGTGGCGGCGGCGGGTTTCATGTTGAAGCAGGAGAACAGGAACGCGAGGGAGAACATGGTGGCCGCGTTCAGCGCCAGCACCCCGTGCGCGAGCAGAAACGCCAGCAAACCCTCGCTGGCCGGCAGCACGGCAAACACGCGCGTCGGTCCGGGCACGAAGACGAACAGGCCCGACCACGGAAACCACAGGCGCGCCAGCAGCACAGCCATGCCCCCCAGCGCGGCCACGAGCAGCACGCAGAAGATGATGCCCGCCACCCACTTCACGAACAGGAGCCGGGCGCGCGAGATGGGGCGGCACAAAATCATGCGGAGCGTGCCGTCCTCCGCCTCCTTGGCCACCATGTCGCCGCCGACCAGGCAGGCGTAGAGCGGCATGAGCAGCAGGATTTGCGGGATGAGCATCACGACGGCCACGGTGAGGGCGGAGAGGTATTCGGCGGCGAGGTAGCCGTTGCCCTCGAGGAGGCGGGCGGTGTTCCGCTGCCAGTTTGAGTGCTGGAACATGACGAGCATCAGCACCTGCGCGACGAGAAATGCGCCGAAGCCGATGTAGGTGCGCTTCTTGCCGAAGAGCTTCCAAAGTTCGCTGCGGAGCTGGCGGAAAAACATGGGGGCGTGAGGCGTGATTCGTGAGGCGTGAAGCAAGTGGCGTAACCCTTAGCGTGGGGGTGGGGCCGCGGGGGTGGCGCGGGATTCTTCCATGAGGGAAAGGTAAAACTGCTCCAACGTTTGCTCCTCGTTGGCAAGTTCGTGGATGGGATGGTGGTGCTGCACGAGCCAGCGGGCGACATCGGCGGTGCGGACGCCGGGGCGCAGCGTCAGGCGTGCGTCGGCTTCGGTGGCGTCCGCCAGCCCCGCTTCGGCCAGCCCGCGCGCGGCGGCGGGGAAATCGTCCGTCAGGAGGCGCACGCGGTCGGGGCGGCGGGTGGCGTCGGCGATGGTGCCCTCGAACACTTTGCGGCCCCGGTTCATCACGGCGATGCGGGTGCAGAGCTGCTCGACCTCGTTGAGCAGGTGAGAGGAGAGCAGGATGGTGAGGTTCCATTCGCGGCGCAGGCGGAGGATGGTTTCCCGCATTTCGTGGATGCCCTCGGGGTCGAGGCCGTCGCTGGGTTCGTCGAGAATGAGCAGTTCCGGGTTGGGGAGGAGGGCCTGAGCAATGGCGAGGCGCGCCCGCATGCCGTGTGAGTAGGTGCGCACCTTGGAGCGTTCGCGGCCGGTGAGGCCGACCCAGTCCAGCACCTCGGCAATGCGACGGGGCGAAACCGGGCCGGAATAGAGACTCAGGACCTCGAGGTTGCGCCAGCCGCTGAGGTAATCGTAGAACACCGGGGCCTCAAAGATGGCGCCGACGCGGGCGAGGGCGGCAGCGCGGTGACGGGCGACGTCGTGCCCGCAGACCAGCACCGCGCCGGCCGTGGGCCAGACCTGGCCGAGCATCATGCCAATGGCAGTGCTTTTGCCGGCCCCGTTGTGGCCGAGCAGACCGAAGATTTCGCCGCGCGGCACGGCGAGGGACAGGTCGTCCACGGCGCGGCGGCGGCCGAAGTCCTTCATCACGTTACGGAGTTCGATCATCGCGTCGCCGTTCATCGGGAGCCTTCGATGACGAGGAGGTTTTTGATGTGGCCGTCGGCGTAAAGATAATTCACGCCCTTTTTCGGCCCGCGTGCGGCATGAAAGGCCTCCTTGTCAAACATCACGGGCGTCTGGCTGCTGCCGAGGTCGAGGGTGAGCACGCGCAACCGGTCGGCATTCTGACCGTTGAGCAGGCTGTTCCAACCGTAGCTCGAACCGGTGCGGCCGAACCAATCCTCCCGGTCGGAAGGGCAGCGGAAGACCTGGACGTTGCCGACGTAATTCGAGAGCGCCACGTCCACCGTGGGCAGGGCGAATGCGGCGGGCGGGTTGGTGTCGAGCGTGCGGTCGCGGAGATGCGGCATCCGATTGTTGTTCTCCGCCACATACAGTTGCAGGCCGAGACCGATCTGGCGGAGGTTGCTGAGGCAGGCGGTGCCGCGGGCGATTTCCTTTGCGCGCCCAAACACCGGCGCCAGCAGGGCGGCCAGCAGGCCCATGATGGCAATGACCACCAGCAGTTCGAGCAAGGTGAACGCGCCGGGCGGCGAACACCGCCGCCGGAGCATCGGTCGGCCAGGCATGAGAGTTCGCCGCGACATGCAAAGAAGATGGGCGTTGACGGCGAAGGATGTCAAACCAGCCGGTCCGGCGGACGGGCGAGGGGAAAACAATCGAAAGCGGTCGAGTGGCAGGTGCTGACCGGCGCGGTCGGAACCGTCCGCCGCCGGATGGAAACTGCCGGGGTTGCGCGCCCCTTGCGTTGCTTGGCTTAATCGGAGCCAACCTGCGAAACTGCGGGACTTTCCCGGCCACGCGGCCAGGGAGAGGTTGATTCGCGTTCCGACTGCGTTGTGCCGGGAGCCGCGCGGAGTGGGAAGGGGGGGCTGTCCTGGTGGCTAATCCATAGTATCAAGCCGGATTCTACCAAGCCTTTGAAATTGAAATAATTATTGACCCGCATACTTGATTGCCAAATATCACCGCCTCTTGATTCTGCCGGGGGTTGGAGGGAAATCAGGCAGGTCACAGCGCGAAAAAAACCGGCGCGGTCAGCCACGCACACAACATGTCAGCAATTTTTCCCAAGTGGACCAACCAGTTGCCCTTGATGTTCATTTTGGGCGGCGGGTTGCTGGGCACGGCGGTCATTGGCGGGGTCTGGTATTACGCCACCCCCAAATACACGCGCGTCGGCTACCAGCCGGTGCAGCCGGTCGGATTCTCGCATGCCATCCACGTCAACCAGCTCGGGATGGACTGCCGCTACTGTCACAGCGACGTCGAGAAGTCCTGGTTTTCGAACATCCCGTCGAGCAGCACGTGCATGAACTGCCACAACCAGGTGCTCAAGGATGACCCCAAGCTGGCGCTCGTGCGGGAAAGCGCTGCCACCGGCAAACCGATTCCGTGGGTGCAGATTCACAAGGTGCCGGACTACGTGTATTTCAATCATTCCGTTCACGTGAACCGCGGCATTTCCTGCGTGGAATGTCACGGCGCGGTGGACCAGATGGACGAGGTGTTCCACGCCAAGCCGTTCAGCATGGCATTCTGCCTGGAATGTCACCGGGATCCGGCGGCCAAGCTCCGCCCGGTGGATAAAGTCACTGATTTGAACTGGAAGTGGAGCGATGACCCGCTCCTGAACGCGCAGAAACAGCGCGAAATGGGCTTGAAATTCATGCACGACTGGAAGGTGCAATCCCTCCAGCACTGCTCCACCTGCCACCGATGAGCAAAACCATCCCGCCCACCTGTCCCGAACCGGCGACGGGCCGCACCTACTGGCGCAGCCTGGATCAGTTGTCCGACACGCCGGAGTTCCGCGAGTGGCTGCACCGCGAATTTCCTTCCGGTGCCAGCGAACTGACGGACCCGGTCACGCGCCGGCACTTCGTGAAGATCATGTCCGCGTCGTTTGCACTCGCGGGGGTTGGCCTGGGCACCACGGGTTGCCGCAAGCCCGTCGAGAAGCTCGAGCCATTCGCGAAGCAGCCCGAGGGCTATGTGCATGGGGTGCCGCAGTATTTCGCCACCGCCATGCCCACGCGCACCGGAGCCGTCCCGCTGGTTGCCAAGTCGCACGACGGCCGCCCGGTGAAGGTCGAGGGCAACATGCTTTACCCCGATGGCAACGGCGGCACGGATCGTTTCGCCCAGGCGTCCATCCTTGACCTGTATGATCCGGACCGGGCGCGGCGTTTCACTCACAATGGGAACAACGTCACCCGCGAGGTGGTGAATGATTTTCTCGCGGGTCTGGCCAAGAGTGCAGCGGCTGCGCGGGGCGCGGGGCTGGCGTTCCTGATGGAGCCGGGCACCTCGCCGTCGCGTGCGCGGCTGCGCAAGCTGGCTGCCGGGCTGCTGCCGCAGGCGCGGTGGTTCACGCATGATCCGGTGGATGCCGCCGCGCATGCGGTTGCGGCGTCCCAAGTTTTTGGACGAAACGTGCGGCCGGTGTTCCGCTTCGACCGGGCGGATGTCATCGTCTCGCTCGACGCAGATTTTCTGGGCACCGAGGAGGAGGTTCACAACCACATCCGCCGGTTTGCCGCCAAACGCCGTCTGGAAAAACCCGAGGACGGGATGAGCCGCCTTTACGTCATCGAAAGCTTGATGACGCTGACCGGCGCCAACGCCGACCATCGGTTGCGGATTCCCAGCAGCGTGGTGGGCAAGGCGGCGGCGGCCCTCGCGGCGGCGGCCGGCGTCAACAATGTCTCCGCGGAAGGCATTCCGGCGGACGCGGCCAAGTGGCTCACCGAGTGCGCGAATGATCTGAAGGCTCATGCAGGCCGCTGCCTCGTGGTGGCGGGCGCGGGCCAGTCCCTCGCCGTCCACGCGCTGGCCTACGCCATCAACGCCACGCTGGGAAATGTGGGGCACACGCTCGAGCTACTGCCTGCCGAAGTGGAGCCGGATTCGCTCGCCGAGCTGGTTGGCGAACTGAAGGAGGGCAAGGTTAAGACCCTGGTCATTTTGGGCGGCAATCCCGCTTATTCGGCCCCCGCCAATCTGGATTTTGCCGACGTGCTCGGGGCCGCCCGGAAGAACGGCACCACTGTTGTCCGGCTGGGGTATTACGAGAAGGACGAGACGACGGGGTTGTGCGACTGGCAACTGCCGGCGGCGCATTACCTCGAATCGTGGGGCGACGCACGCACATCCGACGGCACCGTGGTGCCGGTGCAACCGCTGATTGCGCCGCTGTTCGGCGGGTTGACCGAGATTGAAGTCATGGCCCGCATTCTTGGCGTGCAGGCGGCGGGCGCCTACGAAATTGTCCGGGAAACGTTCGCGGCCCTGGTGGATGGCGATGGGGAGGCGAAGTGGCGGAAGTTTTTGCATGATGGTTTTCTGGCGGCTTCGGGCTACCGGCCGGTGGCGGCCAATTTGGTGGTGTCCGCCGTGGCCAAGGCTGTCGCGACCCTGAGGGGCGAGACGGCGGGCAACGGGAAACTGGAGGTGGTGTTCCGGCGCGATCCCAAGCTGGATGACGGGCGGTTCAACAACAACGGGTGGATGCTGGAACTGCCCGACCCCGTCACCAAGATCACCTGGGACAATGTCATTCTGGTGAGCCGCAAAACCGCTTCGGAACTGGGCGTGGCCAACAGCGACGTCGTCAAACTGACCGTGGGCAATCATTCGGTGGAGGGGCCAATCTGGGTTCAACCGGGGCAGGCGGATGGCACGCTCGGCGTCACGCTGGGTTGGGGCCGCAGTCACACGGGGCGCGTGGGGCAGGGGGCCGGTTTCAATGCTTACGCCATCCGCACCAGCGCCAGCCCGCACGTGGCGGTCGGCGTCACGGTTACCAAAACCGGGCGCACCCGGCCGATTTCCTGCACGCAGGAGCACTGGTCCATGGAGGGGCGGCCGATCATCCGCGAGGCGAACCTGGAGCAGTATCGCAAGAACCCCCATTTCGCGGATGCCCTCAAGTTACACGAGCCGCCCCGGCCTGCGAACGCCAAGGAATGGCCTGCGCCGCTGTATCCGAATCCCTTTGACGAGGCCAAGAAGAGCGCGTTTCACCAGTGGGGCATGTCGGTGGACCTGAACGCCTGCGTCGGCTGCTCCGCCTGCGTGCTCGCGTGTCAGAGCGAGAACAACATTCCGATCGTCGGCAAGGACCAGGTCGCCAAGGGCCGCGAGATGCACTGGCTCCGGCTGGATCGGTATTACACGACTGACAAGGAATCCTTCAAACCCCGGGACAGCGGTTTTTACGCCGCCCCGGTCAACCGCAAGCAGCAGTTCGAGTCGTGGATTGACGATGTGCAGGTCATCACGCAGCCGATGATGTGCCACCACTGCGAGGCGGCCCCGTGTGAAAACGTTTGCCCGGTCAACGCCACGGCGCATGACGCCGAAGGCTTGAACGTGATGGCCTACAACCGGTGCGTCGGCACGCGGTATTGCTCGAACAACTGCCCTTACAAGGTTCGGCGGTTCAACTTCTTCGATTACAACAAGCGCCCGCTTGACCAGCTCTACAAGGGGCCGTTCGGGAAGCGCAAGGACGATGAGTGGGACCTCATCAAGATGTCCAAGAACCCCGAGGTCACGGTCCGCATGCGTGGCGTGATGGAGAAATGCACGTTCTGCACCCAGCGGATCGAGGCGGCCAAGATCGCGCAGAAGGTCAAGGCCCGCGCCTCGGGCGACGTGGTGGTGCCGGACGGCACCTTCACCACGGCCTGCGCGCAGGCGTGCCCCGCCGGGGCCATCGTGTTCGGCAACATCGCCGATCCGAACAGCCGCGTCTCGAAGCTCAAGGCGCAGAGCCGGGATTACGCGGTGCTCGAGTTCCTTCTGACCAAGCCGCGCCTGACCTACCTGGCGCGGGTCCGCAACCCGAATCCGAAAATGCCGGATTACTACGAGGCCCCGATGAGCCTGCAGGAATACGAAGCAAAGAACCACGTCAAGGACGCCCTGGCCCCCCACGGGGCTGCGGCGGATGCGAAAGGAGCGCACCACTGATGGCCTCTGCAACGTCCTCCGCGGCCGTCCCGGTGGTTCCCAAGGAGCTGCTGCGCGAACCCCTGGTCGCCAACAACCGTCCCCCCGGCTGGATTTCCGATCGGGTGGCGAGCCTGATCGAGGGCCGCACCCCGGCCTGGTGGTGGATCGCCTTTGTCCCCAGCGTGCTGCTGGCCGCGCTGCTGCTCGGCATGCTGGCCTACCAGATTTCGACCGGCGTCGGCGTCTGGGGCAATCACCATCCCACCATGTGGGCGTGGGACATCATCAACTTCGTCTGGTGGATCGGCATCGGCCACGCCGGCACGCTGATTTCCGCGATCCTGTTCCTGCTCCGCCAGAAATGGCGCACGGCGGTGAACCGCTCGGCGGAGGCCATGACCATCTTCGCCGTCATGTGCGCCGGCATCTATCCGGCGGTCCACGTGGGCCGCGTCTGGTTCGACTGGTTCTTGTTTCCGATTCCGAACTCGAACGCCATCTGGCCGCAGTTCCGGTCGCCGCTGATGTGGGACGTCTTCGCCGTTTCGACCTACTTCACGGTGTCGCTGCTGTTCTGGTATGTCGGCCTCATTCCGGACCTGGCGGTGATGCGCGACCGCGCGAAGACCAAGATCCGGCAGTTTCTCTATGGTCTGTTCGCGTTGGGTTGGACCGGCTCGAACCGGCACTGGAGCAACTACGAGAAGGCGTATCTCATCCTCGCCGGCCTCAGCACGCCGCTGGTGCTGTCCGTCCACTCGATCGTGTCGCTGGACTTTGCCGTGTCGCAGTTGCCGGGCTGGCACACCACCATCTTCCCGCCCTACTTCGTGGCGGGCGCGATCTTCTCCGGCTTCGGCATGGTGCTGACGCTGTTGATTCCGCTGCGCCGCTGGTGCCATCTCGAGGACATCATCACGATGCGGCACATTGACGTGATGTGCAAAGTGACCCTGGCGACCGGTTCGATCGTTGGCTACGCCTACGGCATGGAGTTCTTCATCGCCTGGTATTCGGGCAGCCCGTATGAACGGTTCGCCTTCATCAACCGCGCCCTCGGCCCGTATTGGTGGGGTTACTGGATCATGATCGCCTGCAACGTGGTGTTCCCGCAGTTGTTCTGGTTCAAGAAAATCCGCCACAACCTGTGGGTGGTGTTCATCCTTTCGATCCTGGTGAACATCGGCATGTGGTTTGAGCGGTTTGTGATCATTGTCATCTCGCTGCACCGCGAGTTTCTGCCGGCGAACTGGGCCTACTTCAAGCCGTCGTGGGTGGACATTGCCACCTACCTCGGCACGTTCGGGCTGTTCTTCACCCTGTTCCTGCTGTTCATGCGGTTCCTGCCCATGATCGCGATCTCGGAGGTCAAAGGCGTCACCCCGCACGCCGACCCGCACACGCCCGAGGGCGGCGCGAAAGGAGGACATCACTGATGAGCGTTTCCACCACCACCTACGGCATGCTGGCCGAGTTCACGACCCCCGCCGACGCCATGCACGCGGCGGAAAAGGTGCGGGACGCGGGTTACCGGCGTTGGGATGTGTTCACGCCGTTCCCGGTCCACGGCATGGACAAGGCGATGGGCCTGAAGAACTCGAAGGTCGGCTGGTTCTCCTTTATTGGAGGCGTGACCGGCTACACGACAGGCATGTTGATGATCTGGTTCCTCAACAAGATTGACTATCCGATTCTGATTGGCGGCAAGCCGCTGTTCAGCCCGTTCGGCGCGTTCCCGCCGTCCTACGAACTGACCATTCTGCTCGGCGCGTTCGGCGCGATTGGCGGCATGTTGTTCCTGAACCGCCTTCCGCGCCTGCATCACCCGCTGCTCAAGCATCGCCGGTTCGCCTACGCCTCGCACGACCGGTTCTACGTGGTGATCGAGACGGCCGACCCGAAATTCAACGAAGTGGAAACCCGCAAACTGCTCGAAGCCGCCGGCAGCAAGCGCATCGAACTGGTGGAGGAATAACCATGATGCGCTTCGTCAAATACTTCCTGTTGCCGTTCCTCGTGATCGTGGTGGTCGGCGTGGCCATTGCCGGCAAGCGTGGCGACCTCAGCCGCCGCCCGCCCATCGAGGTGTTTCCCGACATGGACCGCCAGCTCAAACTGCGGCCCCAGCAGCCCAATGCCTTCTTTCCCAACCGCATCAGTTCCCAGCCGCATCCCGAGGGAACGATTGCCCGCAGCACGCCCATCCAAACGGCGGCGGGCCCGGTGTATCCGTTCGAGGATGCGCCCGTGAACACCGGCCGGATTCCGGGGACGACCAACTTCGTCGAGTTGAACCCGATGGCGTTGAACGCGGCCTTTCTGGCCCGCGGCCAGGAGCGTTACAACATCCATTGCGCTCCCTGCCACAGCCAGATTGGCGACGGCAACGGCATCACCAAGAAATATGGCATGGCGGCGACCGCGAACCTGCATGACAAGCGCATCGTGGTGATGACTGATGGCGAAATCTTCAACACCGTCTCCCACGGCAAGGGGCTGATGCAGGGATATGCCAGCCAGATCACCGTGGAAGATCGGTGGGCGATTGTCGCCTACCTGCGGGCCTTGCAACTCGCGCGGCTGGGCACGTTGGATGACGTGCCGGAAGCCCAGCGCGGCACCCTCACCCGATAAGCCTATGAGCGCGTCCCATTCTTCGCAGAAACTGCCGCCGCCGCTGGATTTGTCCCGGCTCGCCCGGTTGCCCGGCCGGCTCATCGCAGTTGGCGCGGTGCTCACCGTGCTGGGCCTCGGATTAAGCCTCAAGTATTCGCCCCACGGCATCGTGCAGTTCGGCTACTCGTGGCTGGTGGCCTTCATGTTCGTGCTCAGCCTTGGCCTTGGCGCGTTGTTCCTGGTGCTGGTGCATCATCTTTTCGATGCCGGCTGGTCCGTGCCGCCGCGCCGGTTCCTCGAGCACATCGCCTCGCTGCTGTTCCCGTGGATGGCGATCTTCTTTGTCCCCCTCGCTCTGCTGGCCCCGCGGATTTATGGATGGATGACGGCGGATCCGCATCTCGACCATGCCGTCCACGCGAAGCTGCCGCTGTTCACGACGGTGGGCTTCTATGCGGTGGTGGTGGTCAACTTCCTCGTCTGGTGGGTGCTCTCGCGCGGCCTGCGGAAGTGGTCCATCGCGCAGGACGCCACGGGCGACGCCAAATGCACTTTCAAGATGCGGGCCTATTCCTATTGGGGCATCTTCGCCTTCGCCATCACGGCGACGCTGGCCGCCATCATGTGGATGAAGGCCCTTCAGCATCAGTGGTTCTCGACGATGTATGGCGTGTGGTATTTCGCGGGCAGCGTCTGGCTGACGCTGGGCACGGCCTACACCATCATGGCCCTGCTGGACCGGCAGCGCGTCCTGACACATGTGCTGCACGACCACCAGTTCTACTTCATGGGCACGCTGTTCTTCGCGTTCACCGTGTTCTACACCTACGTCACCTTCTCGCAGTATTTCATCATCTGGAATGCGAACATCCCCGAGGAGACGTTCTGGTATTGGTTGCGCGAGCAGGGCAACTGGTTCTGGGTCAGCATGGTCATCATTTTCGGCCACTTCTTCCTGCCGTTCCTGACGATGCTGCGGATTGACGTGAAATGCACCCCGCTCATCATGATTCCGCTCGCGGGCTGGGCGTGGGTGATGCACTACACGGACCTCGCGTTCAACATCATGCCGGTGCTGCATCCCGAGGGCTTCCCGCTCCGCTGGTTCTGGCTCGATCTCGGCATCCTCGCGCTGATGGTCGGCATCCTGGCGAAGGTCTTCCTCGCCAAATACCACAGCGCCGCGCCGTATCCGCTCAAGGATCCGCGCCTGATCGAGGCGATGGGGCTGGCGCATCCCGTGGCCACGCAGATTTCCGGTGGGGAACTGGATGAAACCGATGATCTGCTCGACGGCCCCGAGCACGTGAAAGGAGGCCAATCATGAGTTCCGGCAACCAATCTGATTCCGGCTGCTGCGGCGTGCGTGCCAGCCATTTGGTGGCGGCACTGGGCGCGTTGCTGCTCGTCGCTTTGATGGTGTGGGCGATGCGGCATTACACCACGCCGCCCCCGCTGACGGCCCAGCGGGCCGCCGAACGCGCCAAGAATCTGGCCGAGCTTCGCGCCGCCGAGGCGCAAGCGTTGCACAGCCACGGCTGGGTGGACCCGGCCAAGGGAATCGTTCGCCTCAGCGTCGAGCGGGCAATGGAACTCACCGTGGCCGCCGCCTCTGACCCGGCGGGTTTCCGCAAGGACCTCATCGAGCGGGTGGAAAAGGCCACCTTCGTGCCGCCGCCGCCGCCGGAGCAACCCAGCGTCTTCGAGTGAGCCGCGTTTCCATGAGCGACTCGTGTTCTTCCGTTTCCCCGGCGTCCCCCGCCGCCATTGAGGCGTCGTGCCGGTTGCCCGTGGTGGTGTTGTTTGGCGGGGCGGCGCTCTGGCTGCTGGCCGGGGCCGTGGCTGCCGTGCTGGCCACGTTGAGCTTCCACAAGCCGGACATCTTTGCCGACAACGCCTGGTTGAGCTACGGCCGCATCCTGCCGGTGGCCAAACATGCGCTGCTTTACGGCTTCTGTCTTTCGGCCGCGTTGGGTTTGGCGTTGTGGTTCACGGCGCGGCTGGGGCAGGCACCGCTGGCCTGCGGATTTGCGGCGCTTGTGGGGGCCACACTCTGGCAACTTGGCGCGCTCGTGGGGGGAGGGGGGATCCTGTTTGGGGCGGGCACCGGCTACGAAGGCTTCGATTTGCCGGGATATGGGTCGGTCATTCTGTTTGTTGCCTCGGTGCTGCTGGGGGGCGTGGTGCTGCTGACGCTTCATGCCCGGCGCGAGCGGGAAATGTATCCGACCCAATGGTTCGTTCTCGGCGGCGTGCTTTGGTGGCCTTGGATTCTCTCCACCGCCCTGTGCCTGCTGGTGTGGTCGCCGGTGCGCGGCGTCACGCAGGCCGTCCTTCACTACTGGTATCTGAACAACCTCCAACTGGTCGTCCTCGGCCTGTTCGGGATTGGCGCGTTGCTGTATTTCTTCCCCAAGCTCTCCGGCAAGAATTTGCCCAGCCGGCATCTGGCGCTGTTCACGTTCCTGTCGCTGGTGCTGTTCGGCAGTTGGGTGGGGGTGCCCGAGGGCGGGCCGGTTCCGGCGTGGATGGGAGTGGTGAGCGGGCTGGCGGCGTTATTTGCCTTCGTTCCAGCGCTGTCGCTGATGGAAAATCTGCGCCACGTCTGCTGCTTCCGGGCACCGGCACCGGAGGCAAAATTCTTTTCGGTGGCCGGCATGTTTTTTGTGGTCGCCAGCCTGTTGACCGCGCTGGCGGTGCTGCCGGGGCTGGCCGGGCGTCTGGAATTTACGCTGTTCCACACCGCGCGGACGCACTTGTTGGTGGCTGGCTTCTTCGGCTTCACGGCCATTGGCGGCATTTACCATGTGCTGCCGCGGGTGACGGGTTTGAACTGGCCTCTCGCCGGACTGGTGCGGCTGCATTTCTGGATCGCGCTGGTGGGCCTGTTGCTGATCGTGCTGCCGTATCTGGCGGGCGGCTGGCGGCAGGGCGGGCAGTTGGCGAATCCGGCCATTCCGTTCCTCGACATCGCGCGCGGCACCCTGATGCCGATCCGCCTCGCCACGCTGGGTGAAACCCTATGGGCAGTGGGCGCGCTCCTGTTCGTCGGCAACGTCTTCGCGCTTCTCGCGGCGTGGGTGCGGAGCCTGGTGAAGCCCGCCGTGGCGGCGTGGACCGCGCCGGTGGCGGTCACGGAGGTGAAGGCGTGAAACACGGCGCATACATTTTCCTCGCGAGTTTCCTGGCGCTCTCGGCGTCGTGGTGCGGGCTGGTGCTCGTGCCGCAGTTGCAGTTGGGCCGGCAGTCGTTGAGTCCCATCACCGGCACGACCGACCAATATCCGCAACGTCGCCCCGGGCTGGCGGAGCAGGGGTTGCAGGTGTATCGCGCGCACGGCTGCGCCACCTGCCACAGCCAGCAGACGCGCCAAACCGGCACCGTGTTTGACGTGGTGTTGAACGAACTGGGCACCAACGAAACCGCCGTCGCCCTCGCGCTGGCCGTGCTGAAGGTGGATTGGAAACCCGCCGACCTGCAGGCGCTGCCGCGCGAAGTGTTTCGCGGCGTGAACTTCGCCGAGGCGGATGCGGCGGAACGCACGCTCAAACCCACCGGTGCCAAGTTCTCGGTGCAGGTGCGTGCCGTTGGCCCGGACATCGAACGTGGCTGGGGCCTGCGCGGGTCGGTGGCGGCGGATTACCTCCAAGACCATCCCGTCCTCCTCGGCTCGCAACGGCTCGGGCCGGACCTGGCCAATATCGGGCTGCGCCAGCCGGACCTTCGCTGGCATCTGAACCACCTCTATGCGCCGGCCAGCACGGTGCCGGGTTCGACGATGCCGCCCTACCGGTTCCTGTTCGAGACGCGCCCGGTGGGCAGCCAGCCCTCGCCGCTGGCCCTGCAATTGCCGGCCGAATTCGCGCCGCCCACCGGATATGAAGTGGTGCCCACCGATGACGCCCTGGCGCTGGCGGCGTATCTGGTGAGCCTCCGCGCCTCGGTGCCGCTGTTTGAGGCGCCTGTCACGGTGGCCTTGCCCGCATCGTCCGCTCCCGCTCCGTAACATGAACGCCCCCGAGACCAAGCCTGTTCTTCCCGAGGCCGAACCCAAGGCCGGTTCGGCAACGATGCCCATCTGGCTGATCGTGGCGTTGCTGGTGATCTTTTTCTACGGCGGCCTGTATTTCGACGCGCGGGGCGGTTGGTTCAACGCGCGGCTCTATGCCCCCTACCGGAATCTCGCCCAGTTGGAGCAGTTCCAGCCGAAGGCCGACGACGGTGGGGTGGCGCGCGGGCGCGTGGTTTACGAGCAGTTGTGCGCCGTGTGCCACGGCTCGGATGGCGCGGGCAAACCCGGTCAGGCGCCGCCCTTCGCCGGCTCCGAGTGGGTGATTACGGACAGCGTCGGGCGGCTGATTCGCATTCCCTTGCAGGGTTTGGTTGGCCCGATCACCGTGAAGGGCGTTGAATGGAACATGGCCATGCCCGCGATGGGGGCCAGCCTGAATGACGAGGACTTGGCGGCCCTGCTCACCTACATGCGGAATTCCTGGGGCAACAAGGCCAGCATCATTACGCCCGAAATGGTGAAGCAGGTGCGGGCCGACACGGCCTCGCGCACCCAGCCGTGGACGGCGGCGGAACTGCTCAAGATTCCGTGAACGGGACCTGGCGCGGGGGGCGTTCTTCGCGCTTTGTCAATCCTTCCCACCAATAGCTTGCGCCGTGGGGACGCAACTTCTAATGTCCCGTCCGTCAGGCATTATTCATGTTTGCGCAACTTAAAACCCTGTTTTCCAACGACATTGGCATAGACCTGGGAACAGCCAATTCCCTGGTTTACGTCCGTGATCAGGGCATCGTTTTGCGCGAACCTTCTGTGGTTGCGATCCAAGCGGGCACCACCAACGTCCTCGCCGTGGGCGAGGAGGCCAAACGGATGCTTGGTCGCACTCCCGGCAACATCGTTGCCATCCGTCCCATGAAGGACGGGGTGATCGCCGATTTTGAGATCACGGAGGCCATGCTGCGGCATTTCATCCAGAAGGTTCACCATCGCAAATTGATTGCGCCGCGCGTGGTCGTGGCCGTCCCCTCGGGCATCACGGAAGTGGAAAAACGGGCCGTCAAGGACTCGGCCACCCACGCCGGGGCACGCGAAGTGTATTTGATTGAACAGCCGATGGCGTCGGCCATCGGGGTGGGACTGCCGGTGCATGAGCCGGCGGGCAACATGATCGTGGACATTGGCGGTGGGACCTGCGAAATCGCAATCATCTCCCTCGCCGGGATCGTCTTCAGCCGCAGCCTGCGGGTGGGCGGGGACGAATTTGACGACACGATCGTTGCGCACATGAAGCGCGCCTACAACCTGATGATTGGCGAACGCACGGCGGAGGAGATCAAGATCAAGATTGGATCCGCCTTCCCGCTGGAGCAGGAATTGACCCTCGAAGTGAAAGGACGCGACCTCAGCGCAGGCTTGCCCAAGACGATCACCATCCGTTCGGAGGAGATCCGGGAAGCCCTGCAGGAGCCGCTTTCCCAAATTCTCGAATCCATTCGCATCACCCTCGAACGCTGCCCGCCCGAACTGTCCGCGGACCTGATTGACCGTGGCATTGTGATGGCGGGCGGCGGTGCCCTGTTGCGCGGCATTGACCGCCTCGTGGCGCAGGAAACCGGCCTGCCCGTTCACACCGCTGACGATCCGCTCAGCGCCGTGTGCGAGGGCACGGGCCGGGTGTTGCAGGAACTGCAATTCCTCAAACGGGTCGCAAACTCGTAGCCCTCCCCGCGTTCTCCGTCATCGCCCGCGGCGCGCCAGACCGGCCCGCCGCCATGCGAAACGGATGCTGAAAAAAACTCGATACCTTGCCCTGGCTTTCGTGGCTCTGGTGGCGCTGGTTCTGTTGAACCTGCCCGCTGGCACCGCCGCGCGGCTCCGGCTTGCGGTCAGCAGCCAGTTTCTCCCCCTTTTCGGGCTGGCGCGGGTCACGGAGGACCTCGCGGGCGTTGGGGCGGACCACCTGGTCCTTTCCAAGCGCGAACTCGTCCGCCAGAACGAGCGGCTTCGCCAGGAGAACGCCGAACTGCGCCTGTTGGCGGTCCAGGCCACCAACCTCTTCCTCGAAAATGCCCGGCTCACCCAGTTGACGGGATGGCAGCGGCAGCAGCCGTGGCGGCTCAAACTCGGGCGGGTTGTTTTGCGCGACCCGGCGAACTGGTGGCGGACGGTGCAGATTGACCTTGGCAGCCAGCATGGCATTCGCGCCGACATGCCAGTGCTGACCATCGAGGGCCTGGTGGGCCGGGTGACGGCGGTCGGACAGTTTCGTTCCCAGGTGGTGCTGCTCGGGGACCCCGCCTGCCGGGTCGCCGCGCAGGTCCGTAACGACGCGGGCGACACCGGGGTGATCGGCGCGGGTTCCCCGCTCGAGCGGGAACTGGTCACCCTCACGTATTTGCCTCGAAACGCCGCCGTCCGGCCCGGCCAGGCGGTGGTCACCAGTGGGCAGGGGGGCATTTTCCCTCGCGGCATCCCGGTCGGGACGGTGGTGGACGCGCAACCGGTGGAACACGGCCTGCACCTGGAGGCGCGCGTGCAACTGGCCGCCAACCTCGGCGCACTGGACGAGGTGTGGGTGCTTACGGAGTGGACGCGATGAAAGCCTTTCACACCCTCCTGATCCTGTTGGCGGGGTTCCTCGTCGTCTTTCTTCAGGCGGCCACCACCGCGTTGCCGCGGTTGCTCGGCGCGCAGGTGGACCTGTTGCCGTCGTTGATGGTGTATGCCGCGCTGACGGCGGGACCGGGGACGCTGGCGGCGCTCGCGTTGGGCGGCGGTCTGTGGTTCGACTCGTTGTCCGCGAATCCCTTGGGGATCAGTGTGCTGCCGCTGGCGTTGATCGGCTGGCTGGTGGCACGGCGGCGGGAATTGCTGCTGCGGCAACAGTGGTTCGCACAACTGGTGCTCGGTCTGGCTGCGAGCGCGGCTGCTCCGCTGCTGACGGTGCTCTTGCTCCTGAGCGCGGGCCAGGAACCGCTGCTGGGGTGGGGCAGTCTGTGGCAGTGGTTGGTCATGACCGTGATGGGCGGCGCAGCCGCCCCGTTGTGGTTCCTGGGCTTTGACTGGCTGACGCGGACGTTTGGCTATGTCGAGGTGGCCCGGCCCGGCTTCCGGCCGGACCGGGAAATCCGCCGGGGCCGCTGGTGATTTTATGATTTGTGGATTGCGATTGACGATGGGCGCAGGTTCGAGGGGGATGGCGGGATGCCCCGCCGCCGCCCGGCCTGACGCGACTTGACCATGCTTGTTTTCGACCAGCTCAAACGGGAAGACCCGGCCCTCCGGCTGGTGGCGCTCGTGGTGTTGGCGGGACTGACCGTGTTGCTCGGCGGGTTGTGGTGGGTGCAGGTGGCGCGGGGGCGCGACTACCAGACGCGCCTCGACACCCAGGCCTTTCGCACCGTCCGCGTGCCCGCGCCCCGCGGCCAGATCCTCGACCGTCATGGTGTGCCGCTGGCGGAGAACCGGCCCCGTTACAACATCAGCCTCTATCTGGAGGAGATGCGTCGCGCCTTTGACGCCGAATACACCGTGCTGGCGGCCGCCGCCCGTGCCGAATTGCGTGCCGCCCGCGCCGCCCGCGAGGCGGAACTGGGTCGCAAACTGACCCGGGAGGAGTCCCGCCCGTTCCTTTTCTCGCTGGCGCGGCGCAATGAACTGCGCCAGGCGGCACGGTTCAATGTGGCGCAGCGCTTGGCCGCGTCGTTGGCGGAAAAATTGGGGGTGCCAGTAACCGTGGACGCCAACCGATTCCAGCAGCACTACGTTCGCAATCCTTACCAGCCATTTCCGCTCTTGACGGACGTGCCACTGCCGCTGGTGGCGCGCTTCGAGGAACAGTTCAGCGGCGTGCCGGGCGTGGATGTTGAACTGCAGTCGCTGCGGGTGTATCCGCACGGGACCACGGCGGGTCACCTGCTGGGCTATCTGCGGCGCGACAACAGTTCCGCCGTCGGTGAGGAGGCGTTCTTCTCCTATCGGCTGCCCGATTTTCGCGGCGTGGTGGGCCTCGAGGGCGGGCTGGATGACCACCTGCGGGGCCGGGCGGGGGCAAAATCCATTCTGGTGAACAACCTTGGTTACCGGCAACGCGAAACGGTCTGGCAACCGGCCATTCCCGGGGCCAATGCCGTGCTCACGCTGGATCTGCGCGTGCAGCAGGCCGCTGAACGCGCCTTGCGGCAGCGCAGCCCCTTCGGTCCGCACACGCGCGGCGCGGTGGTTGTGCTCGACACCCGGAACGGCGACGTGCTCGCCCTGGTCTCGTCGCCCGCCATCAATCCGAACCACTGGGTCACCGGCTTCACCCCCGAGGAGTGGTCGCGCATCAACGACAACGAAGAACAGCCACAGGTCAACCGCGCCACCTACGGCATTTACCAGCCCGGTTCGATTTTCAAAACGGTCATCGGTTTGGTCGCGCTGGAGAACGGGGTGGACCCCGAGGCGTTCTACACCGTGGAACCGCACCCGACGATTCCCGGCAAGGGCGCTTATTTTCTCGGGCGGCGCGTCATCAAGGACGAGGTCAGCCCGGGCCAATACAATTTCCGACGCGCTTTCGCCAAGTCCTCCAATGCCTATTTCATCCACTACGGTTTGCAGGCGGGCATCGAGGAAATTGTGGCGATGGGGAAACGATTTCATTTTGGCGACCGCGCCGGGCTGCCCACGTTGCAGGACTCGCGCGGCATCTTTCCGACCGAACCACGCATTCGCGCCGGCTGGCATCCGGGCGACACCGCGAACCTGTGCATTGGCCAGGCGCAGGTGGTGGTCACTCCGATGCAGATGGCCGTGATGACCGCCGCCATCGCCAACGGCGGCACCGTCTTCTGGCCGCGCGTGGTGCAACGCATCGAACCGGCGGACCCGCTCACGGGCGGGCCGGTGCTCCATTTCGAGGCCGGGCGCGTGCGCGACCAACTGGGTGTGCGGCCCGCGGTGATGCGCGTGGTGCAGGAGGCGATGCTGGCGGACACCGAGGACGCGGATGGGACCGGGCGGGCGGCGGGCGGCATCCCCGGATTCCGCGTAGGGGGCAAGACCGGCACGGCCCAGGTGGGCAACGAGCGTAACCAGATCGTGGACCGGGTCACCTGGTTTGTCAGCTACGGCCCGTGGGAGAATCCCCGTTACGCGGTCGTGGTCATGATCGAGGGCGGCGTCTCCGGCGGCGGCACCTGCGCCCCGGTCGCGCGGGACATTTACGAGGCCATCCTCCAGCTCGAACGCCAGCCGGGACCGCTGGCGGCGAAATAAACCGGAACCCCAAACCCAGACAACCGCGCCGACACCATGTTTGAACCCACCCTCAACGAACCGCACAGCCGCGTGGATCGCCACTTTGTGGCGGCCGTCGGCGGGCTGATGATCGTGGGGTTGCTGTTTGTTTACAGCGCCACGATGGTGAACCAGCCGGTGGGGCTGCTGCAGCAGTGGCGCGACCAAAGTTTCGGGCAGTTCGTGGCGTGGCTGACCGGGGAGTTCTTCTTTCGCCAGTTGGTGTGGTATGTGATTGGCGCCGGGCTGGCGGTGGCGGTGTGCTGTGTGGATTACCGTTCGCTCGCCCGCTGGGCGATGGTGGCTTACGCGGGCAGCATTGTCCTGCTGGTGGCGGTGTTGATTCCCGGCATCGGCGCGGTGCGGTATGGGGCGCGCCGGTGGATTGACCTGGGCGTGCTCCAGTTCCAGCCCTCGGAATTTGCCAAGCTCGCGTTCATCCTGGCGCTGGCGCACTTCCTGAGCCGCCCGGTGGACGAACTGCGGCGGGGGAAAGTGTTCTGGCAGGCGACCGGGCTGATGGTGTTGCCCTTCGCGCTGATCATGAAGGAGCCGGACCTCGGCTCGGCCATCGTGCTGGTGCCGACGTGGCTGGCGATGCTGCTGGTGGCGGGGGTGCCGCGCCAGTTCATCGTGCGGCTGCTGGCCGGGGTGGGGCTGGTGGCGGCGCTGTTCCTGGTGGACATCCTGTTCGCGCCGCCGCACTGGCAGATCAAATTGGAGGATTACCAGCGGCGCCGGCTGCTGGTGTATTTCGGGGTGGATTACACTCCGCCGCCCGGTGCGTCGGCGGCGGAGATCGAGCGCCTGAAGCGACAACAGTTCGACGACTCGCACAACGTGCGACAGGCGCTCATCAGCGTGGGGTCCGGCGGCCTCACCGGCAAAGGCTGGCGGCAGGGCACGCAAAATGCCCTCGGGTATCTGCCGCGCGGCGTGGCGCACAACGACTTCATCTTCTCCGTGATTGCCGAGGAGAGTGGATTCGTGGGCAGCGTGATCGTGCTCACGCTGTATGGGGCGGTGCTGTTCATCGGAATCCGCATCGCCGGCCGGGCGCGCGATCGCCTGGGCAAACTCATGGCCGTGGGCGTGGTGGCCCTCCTGTTCAGCCATGTGTTCATCAATATCGGCATGAATATTCGCTTGATGCCCGTGACGGGCGTGCCGCTGCCGCTGTTGAGTTACGGCGGATCCTCAGTGCTCGTCTCGTTGATCGCCATGGGCCTCCTGCACAACGTGCATACCCACAGAAGAAACTACTGATTATGAGTGAACGATTCGGAAAAAGACGGCGCGGCATGCGTTTCCGCCCCAGCGGCGGGCTCGGCCAGGTCTCGAAAAAAGAGGAGAAGGAGGCCGGCCAGGCGCGCGCGGAGGTCGTCGGCGGGGAACAATCCACCGAGCGCCTGTTTGAGCAGCGCCACAAACACGAAATCGAGCGCGCCGAGAACATCGCCGCCGGTTTGCCGCCGGATGGCCGGGCCAAACCCGAGCCGGTGGCGGAAACCCCGGAGCCGCCGCCCGCGCCGGAGCCGCCCTTCACCCCCGTGCCGGTGGCGGAGCCGCCCAAACCGATTCTCGAGCGGCTCACCGACGGCGTGGCCAACCTGGTGAAGAAGGTCAAGACCCTCATCCGCCCGGAGAAACGGACCCACAAGGAGGTCATCATCAACTCCGAGACCCTCGAGACGCGCGTGGCCGTGCTGGAGGAGGGGCGGCTGGAGGAGTTCAACATCGAGCGCACCACCGAGGAGCGGCTGGTCGGCAGCATTTTCAAGGGCCGCGTGCGCAACCTCGAGGATGGCCTCAAGGCGATGTTCGTGGACATCGGCTTCGAAAAGAACGCTTTCCTGCACTACTGGGACATCGTGCCCAATCAGTTCGACAGTGGCGTGGAAATCGTGGAGCGCGAGGGTCGCAAGCGCGACAAACCGAAGATCACGCAGAAGGACGTGCCGCGGCTTTACCCGCCTGGCAGCGAAATCATCGTGCAGGTCACCAAGGGGCCGATCGGCACCAAGGGGCCGCGCGTCACCACCAACATCGTGCTGCCCGGGCGCTACCTGGTGCTGCTACCGACGTCCGACCAGAGCGGCATCTCGCGCAAGATCGAGAACCCGCAGGAGCGCCAGCGGCTCAAGAAGATCATCCGCGAGCTGAACATTCCCGAGGGCATGGGCGTCATCCTGCGCACCGTGGGCGAGGGCCAGCAGAAACGCTATTTTGTGCGCGACCTCGCCCTGCTGCTCGAGGAATGGCGGCAGATCGAGGAGCGCATCAAGACCCAGGGCACGGCCACCTGCGTATTCCAGGAGCCGGACCTCATTGATCGCACGGTGCGCGACTTTCTCACCGAGGAGGTCGAGCGCATCGTGGTGGACAATCCCAAGGCCTACGACCGGATGCGGGAGATGATTTCCCGGATCTCCCGCCGCTCGGCAAACAAGGTCAAGCTCTACAACGAGCACCAGCCCATCTTCGACCGCTTTGGCATCACCAAACAGTTGGAGAACGCCTTCTCGCGCACCGTGCATCTCAAGAGCGGCGCCTACATCGTGGTGGACGAGACCGAGGCGCTGGTGGCGATTGACGTGAACACGGGCCGCGCCAAGGCCAGCAAGGACCAGGAACAGGCCATCCTCAAGGTGAACCTCGAGGCCGCCGACGAAATCTGTCGCCAGCTCCGCCTCCGCAACATCGGCGGCCTGATCGTGCTCGACTTCATTGACATGAAGGGGCGCAAGGACCAGCAGGCCGTGTATAACCGCGTCAAGGAGCAGTTGCGCCGGGACAAGGCCAAGACGCACATCATTCCGATCTCGCCGCTGGGCCTGATGGAAATGACCCGCCAGCGCCACAGCGAGAGCGTGCATCAGGCGGTGTATGACGACTGCCCGTATTGCAAAGGGCGCGGCAAGGTGAAGAGCACCGAGACCATGAGCGTGGAAATCCAGCGCAAACTGGTGGAAATCCTGAAAAAGCGCGGACGGGACGAGAGCGACTTCCAGTTGCGCATCGTGGTGCATCCTGCCGTGCTGGACCGGCTCCGCAAGGAGGACGAGAAGCACCTCATCGAGCTGGAGAAACGCTATTTCGGCAAACTCTCCTTCCGCGCCGACCCGGCCATGCACGTCGAGCATTTCAAAATCCTCAACGTGATCACCAACGAGGAAATGGCCAGCCAGTAGGGCGTGGCATTTTGTCCGCGCCCGGTCCGCTCCGGCGG
>JBKBTZ010000043.1:0-25890 GCA_046290825.1 Limisphaerales bacterium | reverse complement strand
GTCGGCACCTGACCGCACGACTGACCCCATCGCTGCGGATGCGGACATCCGCGCTCCCCTTTTTCCGGCGCGCGGACGTCCCCGTCCGCAGCCGCGTCCGACAACCGTGCTCAGACATTCTGCCGTGAGGCGGGGAGAAGCCAGGCGCCGTCCCGATAATCAGCCCCTCCGCTGCCCAGGCAGGCGACCGCCCGGCTGCCCTGCCCTGCCTTGCGCCAACGGGGCTGCCGGGCCATGCTGCGTCAGGTTATGAAAACACTGTTGCGCTGGGGAACGATACTGGCGGTGCTCCTGGTCCTGCTGCTACCCGCCCGGGCCGCCGAGTCAAAGCCCGCGAAAAACTCCACGCCCGGCGTTGAAGCCGCAAAAACCCTGTCCACCGTCACCGGCGTGGCCATCTCCCCACTGCTGGGTGTCGGGGCGGTCGGGGCTTACGAATGGTTCAAAGCCCCGCCGGAAAGGCGCACCAAGTTGCACTGGTATGCGCAACCCTGGTTCTGGCTGCCCGCACTCCTGGTGGTGGGCCTCATCACCGCCAAGGATGTGCTCGGGACCGCCGCGCCCACCGCGCTAAAGAAGCCGTTCGACGTGGCGGAAGCCCTCGAAAACAAGGTCAGCGGCATGCTGGCGGCGGGCACGTTCGTGCCGTTCATGGTCACGGTGTTTCCGTCGGCGGCGGATGATGCCGCGCAAGCCCTGTCGGCGGCGGGTTTTGCGGCTATTTCCAGCGGCGAGATTTTGAACTGGTTGCTCGTGCCGTTTGCCGTGGCCGTCTTCCTGATCGTGTGGCTCTCGTCGCACGCGATCAACATCCTCATCCTCCTCAGCCCGTTCACCACGGTGGACGCGGCGCTGAAATCCTTCCGCGCCTCAATTCTCGGCCTCGTGGCGGTGACCGCCTGGGTCAATCCTTGGGTGGGCGCGTTCTTCAGCCTGCTGGTGGTGATCCTCGCTTGGTATGTCGCGGGGTGGGCGTTCCGACTGCTGGTGCTCGGCTCGGTGTATTGCTGGGATTTCTTCACGTTCCGCCGACACCGGTTCCTGCCCGCCGCGAACCGGAACTGGATGTTCACCGCCCGGACCATCAATGACGCCCCCATTCGCACCTACGGCCGCCTGAACACCGACGCGGAAGGCCGGCGCACGTTTGAATACCGTCCGTGGCTTGTGCTGCCGATGCGCGCCGTGGAATTGCCCGCCGGGAATTACGCGGTCGGACGGGGCATCCTCTACCCGGAACTCATGAAGGTCGAGGGCGAGACCACCAAGACCCTCTTCATCTTGCCGCCCCGTTACAAGGGACACGAGATGGAACTGGCCCGCTCCGCCGGGTTAACCGACGTGCGAGACGTGGGTCTGCTCAAAGGTCTCAAAGCCCTCCGCGCCGGATTCCGCTCGCTGTTTGGAATGGAGGAAAAGGCCGCGGCCACCTAACCGGCACGTTGCGGAGGGAGGCAAGGGCGACCTGGCCACGCACCCGGAGGGTCAGTTGCGACGCAAGAACAGCCAGACAGGCCGTTTCATCCCAAACACCCCCCCGGGAAATTTCGGACCCTGCGGAGATTGCGTGGCGGAACAGTTTCTTCAGCGCCCGGCCTGACGCAACTCTTCCAGCACCTGCCCCGTGACCGGTGCCTGCGGATTGGTGATACCGCGCCCCGCGGGCCGGTGGCGGGCCGCCAGTTCCAACGCCACCGCGCCCAACAGGCCGAGGATCGCAAACACCAGCACCAGAAACCACCCTTGCCGCCGCCACCCCGCTCGATTGATTTTCATGACCGGAGCCTACGCGGCGGGAATCATCGGGCGTGAATCGAAATTTGCGCGGAGGCCATCGTTTCTGGCAATGAGGGCGCCTCCGCCAGGCACCTCAACCAATTTTCAGTTCCCGGGAGATGCCAAATTTCTCGATGCGCTTGCGGAGCGTGGCGCGGGTGATGCCGAGGAGTTTCGCCGCCTGCAACTGGTTGTTGCCCGTCTCCCGCAGCGCTTCAATGACCAGCACGCGCTCGACGGCGGGCAGGATTTTCAGCTTCGGATCTTTGCGGGCGATTTTGAACAGTTGCACCGCCAGTTCCCCGGCCTCCCCGGTCACCGGAGTCGCGCTGACCGGCGCGGTGACCGGCACCGCACCGGAACCCCCCGCAATTTCCGGCGGCAGATCGCTCAACAGGATGGCGTCGCCCTTGGCGACAACGAGGGCGCGGCGGATAACGTTCTCCAGTTCGCGCACGTTGCCGGGCCAGTGATATTTTTCGAGGGCGCGCAGCACGCCAGCCGAAAGGGACTTGGCCTGGGTCGACTGCTCCCGGGCCAGTTTGCGAAGGAAATAATCCACCAGCAGCCGGACGTCCTCGCGACGCTCGCGCAACGGCGGCAGCGGAATGCGGACGACGTTGAGCCGGTAAAACAGGTCCTCGCGAAACTGGCGCGCCGCCACGGCCTGTTCGAGTGGCTTGTTGGTAGCGGCGATGACGCGCACGTCCACCTTGATCGGCGTGTTGCCGCCCACACGCTCGAACGTCCCGTTTTGGAGCACGCGCAAGATTTTGGTCTGCGTGGCGGGCGTCATGTCGCCGATCTCGTCGAGGAAAATGGTGCCGCCGTTGCACTGCTCGAACTTGCCGATGCGCTGGGCGGTGGCGCCCGTGAACGCGCCACGCTCGTGCCCGAACAGCTCGCTCTCCAGCAACTGCTCCGGGATGGCCGCGCAATTGATGGCCAGGAAGGGGCGGTCCGCCCGGCTGCTGTGGCTGTAAATGGCGCGGGCCACCAGTTCCTTGCCGGTGCCGCTCTCGCCGGTGATGAGCGCGGTGGCGTCGCTGGCGGCCAGTTGCCCAATGAGCTTGAAGACGTTCTGCATCGCCTCGGTGCGGCCCACGATGCCGAGTTCGTAATCCTCGGACTCGAGAAGCGGAGCGACACTGACCACCTGCCGCATGTCCCGCGCGGCCTTGAGGGCGTTGCCAACGAGTTCCTTGATCTTCGGCACGTCGAACGGCTTGAGCAGATAGTCGTAAGCGCCCAGCTTCATCGCCTCGATGGCGGTCTGGGTCGTGCCGTAGGCGGTCATGAGGATGACCAGCAGCTTCTTGTCCGTTTCGCGGATTTTGCGGAGCGTTTCGAGGCCGCTTATGCCGCCCATCCGCACGTCCATCAGCACGAGGTCCGGCTTGAACTTGGGGATGAGTTGCAGCCCTTCCTCGCCGCTGGAGGCGGTGGCAATCTCGAGGTCCGGCGAATCGAAAATCCGGCGGAAGGAATACTGGACATCCACCTCGTCATCTATCAACAGCAGCTTGCTCTTGCTCATTGGCGCCGCCGTAGAATCCACGGCGCGGCGTAATTCGCAATGCGGAAAACGGGTGGCCGCCGCGGCGAAACCGCGCCCAAACCGCTTGCACCCCGGCGCTTGGGTGGCAAACTCCCCGCACGCCCGCCGATTTGCCGGGCCGGACACCGAACAACCAAACACAAACCATGAACAACATTTCTCTGCTGCCCGCGCAGTTCGCGCTCTCCCTCGGCCAGTTCGACATCGTGCTCTACGGCATCGGCGCCGTGGTGCTGCTGGTGTTCGCCATCCTGGTGTTGAACTTCGGCATGATCTACATCCGCGCCCTGTTCTCCGGCGCCAAGGTCACGATCACCGAACTGGTCGCCCTGCGTCTCCGGGGCGTGCCCGTCGGCCTCGTCGTGGACGCGCGCATCACCGCCGTGAAATCGGGCCTGCCGCTGACCATTGACGACCTCTCCACGCACTACCTTGCCGGCGGTAACGTCCAGATGGTGGTGCTGGCGCTGATTGCCGCGAAGAAGGCCGCCATCAACCTGCCGTTTGACCGCGCCTGCGCGATTGACCTCGCCACCAAGGGCACGCAGAAGACCGTGCTTGAAGCCGTCAAAACCTCCGTCAACCCCAAGGTCATTGACTGCCCCGCCCCCAACTCCGGCAAGGGCACGATTGACGCCGTGGCCAAGGACGGCATCGTCATCCGCGCCAAGGCGCGCGTCACTGTCCGCACCAACCTCGACCGGTTTGTCGGCGGCGCGACCGAGGAAACCATCATCGCCCGCGTCGGCGAGGGCATCGTCTCCACCATTGGCTCCGCCACCACCTACAAGGAGGTCCTCGAGAATCCCGACCGCATCTCGAAGACCGTGCTCGACAAGGCGCTCGACTCCAACACCGCCTTTGAAATCCTCTCGATTGACATCGCCGACGTGGACGTGGGCGAAAACGTGGGCGCCAAGCTGCAGGCCGAACAGGCCGAGGCCAACAAGCTCATCGCCCAGGCCCAGGCCGAAGTCCGCCGTGCCGCCGCCGTGGCCACCGAGCAGGAAATGATTGCCCGAGTCTCCGAAATGCGCGCCCGCGTGGTCGAGGCCGAGGCCCGCATTCCGCTGGCCATCGCGAACGCCTTTGAGAAGGGCAATCTCGGCGTGATGGATTACTACCGCCTCAAGAACATTCAGGCGGACACTACCATGCGCGAAACCATCGGCTCGGATGTATCCCAGCCCGCCACCAAGCCGCCGGCCAAGCCCTGAGCCGTTCCTTAGCCTGACACCATGACGCCCATCTTGGCCGCCCTGGACAACCTGTTGATCCTGGTGGTGTTCGTCGCCATCAGCGCGTTGTCCGCATGGTTGAACAAGCGCAAGCAGCAGCAGGAGGAACAGGCCGAGGCCGAGCGCCGCGCCCGCCGTCCGGCGGAGCAAGCGGAATCGGAGGAAACCGACCTTGAGGAGGCGTTGCGCGAGTTGCTCGGGCAGAAGCCCGAGGAGCCACCCGTGCTCCCGCCGGTGCTGCGCGAAGAACCCGCCCCGTCCCGCCCGCAGCACGCCGCACCGCCCGCTTGGCGCGTGGCGGTGGAGCCGCCGCGTCCTCGCAATGTGGCGGAAGCGGTGGCCACGGTGGCCGCCGTCGCGCCGCCGCCCGCTGCCCCGATGCGGCGGACGGTGACGACGCGCCCCGCCCGGACCCAAGAAGTAGTAGGATGGCTCCGGCGCCCCGCCACGGCCCGGAGTGCCTTCGTGGCCGCGCAGGTGTTCGGCCCCCCGAAGGCCCTGCAAGGGGAAGGACCATGACGCTCATCATTGTCCTCTTGGTGGTCGGCGCGTTGCTGATGTTCGCCGAAATATTCCTTCCCGGCCTGGTCGCCGGCATCGTGGGGCTGTTGTGTTTGATGGCTGCCGTCGTCGTCGCCTACATCGAGGAAGGGTTCGTCACCGGCAACATCGTGTTGGGCATCGTGGTGGCGGGGCTGGGACTTGGCTTCTGGGCGTGGTTGAAATTCTTCCCTGAAAGCCGGATCGCCCATCGCTTCATCTCCCGCCAAACCGTGGGTGAATTGGGCGTGGAGCAGCCCTCCCTGCTCGGCAGCACCGGCGTGGCGCTGACCCCCCTCCGCCCCTCGGGCACGGCCAGTATTAACGGCCAAAGGGTGGACGTGGTGGCCGAGACTGGTCTGATCGAGCGCGGCACGCCGGTCAAAGTCGTGCAAGTCGAGGGTGCCCGCGTGGTGGTGCGGGCGAATCTGGCGTAATCCCCCGCCGCTTCACGCCGCCGTTAACTCCGCGTCCGCGTGGGCGTCACGCCCTTCTTGAGCAGCAGGTTGCCATACTTCGCCGTTTCCCCGGTCATCACCACCGCGAAGGCGTGGCGGGCGCGTTCGTAGAACGCGAAGCGGTCAATGCGTTCCGGCACCGGCGCGGCGGGTGCGTGGCGGCGGATCACGCGGAGGTAGCGTTCCTCAACGGTGGGGTCCAGAACATCGCCGGGCACGGGAGCCATCATCACCAGCGGCGGCGCGTAGGAATCCAGTTCGAACAACGGGAGGATGCCGTCCAGCAACGCCGCAACGTCCACGCCATCGGCCCGCAGTGTGCGGGGGTTGACCGAGTGGCCGGGAAAGTGCGCGTCGGCCAGCACGATTTCGTCGCCGTGCCCCATTTCGGCGAGCGTCTTCAACAGTTCCGGGCTGAGGGAGGGATGAATGCCTTTGAGCATGATCAGCGACGGGTTTTGCCGTAAAGCGGGCCGAAGTTGGCGCACGCGCGGAAGTCCGCGCCCTCCAAGTCCGCCGTGCCGAAAGCGGTCCACGCGCCGGGCCGGAAGACCTGTTCCTCCGGCACGTTGTGCATATAGACGGGAATGCGGAGCATGGCGGCAAGGGTGATGAGCTGCGCGCCGATGTGGCCGTAGCTGATGGTGCCGTGGTTCGCGCCCCAGGCGTTCATGACGGAATAGACGTCGCGGAACACGCCCCGCCCCGTCAAGTGCGGCACAAACCAGTGTGAGGGCCACGTGGGGTTGGTGCGTTCTTCGAGTGGCTGATAAATATCGGCGGGCAGGTCCACAAACCGGCCCTCGGCGATTTGCAGGGCGGGTCCGAGACCCTTCACCTGGTTCAGGCGGAACATGGTCACTGGCATGTCGGCGCGCGTCCCGTAGGCCGACGAAAAACCGCCACCCCGGAAATACTCGTAGATCGCCGGCGGCCACGTGGTAGCGTCGAGGCACGCCTGCGCCTCGGCCGGAGTGATTTCCCAGAACGGCTTCATGGCCGGCTGGCCGTCGCGCATTTGTTTGCCACAGCCGTCCAGCGCGGCGGCGCCGGAATTGATGAGGTGAAGCAGGCCGTTGGCGGCGACGCCCTCGAGCGTCCGCCCGGTGACGCGCCGCACCGCCGCCGGACTCCAGTAGGTCCGCACGTCGGCAAAAATCTGCGCGCTGTCGGTGAGCAGGTGGCCGAGCAACATGCACAGGCCGTTGAGACAATCGTTCTCGGTCGCCACAAGCAGCGGCTCGCGGATGCCATTCCAGTCGAAGGAGGAACTGAGCATGGCCTCGAGAAAATCGCCGTTCGGATAATGGTCGGTCCAGTGCCGCTGGCCCTGGAAGCCGGCGAGAATCGCGTTGTGGCCGAGCGCCTCCTCACCGAAGCCGAACTGGCGGAGGCGCGGGTTGCCGATCATGAGGTCGCGCACAATCATCGCGGACTTCACCACGAACTCCCATTCCCAGTCCTTGCGCTTCCGCGACCGCCTGGCCTGGTTGTAGTCCCGGCCCTCGCGGCAGTTTTTCTTCACCCAGGCCAGGGCGCGTTGGAATTCTTCGCCGTCGTAAATGTTCTCCTCGATGCGACGGATGACTTCCGTCATGTCCACGCACTCGACCCGCATCCCGAAGTAGTCCTCGAACAGGTCCTGGTTCACAATCGAGCCGGCAATGCCCATGGAAACGCCCCCCACGGAGAGGTAGGACTTGTCCCGCATCGTGGCGACGGCGAGGCCGGCCTTCACGAAGCCGAGAATCTTTGCCGAAACGTCCGCCGGAATCTCGCTCGCGCCGATGTCCTGCACGTCGCGCCCGTAAATGGTGAAAACCGGCAGGCCCTTCTGCGAGTGGCCTGCGCCGACCGCCGCGAGATAGACCGCGCCGGGCCGTTCGGTGCCGTTGAAGCCCCAGACGGCCTTCGGGGTCAGCGGGTCCATGTCCATCGTCTCGGAGCCGTAACACCAGCACGGCGTGACCGTCAGGGAAACGCCGACGCCTTCCCGGCGAAACTTCTCCGCCGCGCGGGCCGCCTCGGCCACCCCGCCAATGCAGGAATCCGCAATGACACATTCGACCGGCAGGCCGTTGGCCTGCCGGAGGGACGACTCGATGAGCCGGGCGACGTTCTTCGCCATGTTCATCGTGGTTTTTTCCAGTGATTCGCGAACGCCGCCGAGCCGGCCATCAATGGTCGGGCGGATGCCGACCCTGGGTGGCGCGCCGATGAGACGATTGACGGGAGCGTTGATTTTGAGAGCGGAGGTTTTCATGGGCAAAGCAGGCAGATAGTTGCAAGTGCCATTCTGCCCGCCCCGCCAAATTCCGGGCAGAAGATTGGCTTGGACGAACCGGGCAAAGGCTTGGACTTATCACAGGCCCGGCGTCAGCCGAGGTGCGCGGCGCGATACTCGCTGGGTGAACAACCACATTGATGGGTAAAGACCCGGGTGAAATACGCCGCATCGGGGATTCCCACCTCGGCCGCCACCTGTTTGACCGGAGCGCTGCTGGTGAGCAGCAGGTATTGGGCGCGCTCCATCCGGCAGCGCATCAGGTATGCAAGCGGACGCACCCCCACCAGTTCCTGGAAGCGGTCCGAAAAGTAGGTGGGGTTCAGCCCCGACACCCGGGCGAGGTCGCCGAGCTGGAGGGGATTCCGCATCTGCTCGTGGATGAATTGCTGCACCGCGAGAAACTGGCGGGTGACTTTCGCATGCGGCCCCGTGTGCTCGCGCCCGTCCCGCAGGAACGGCGCGAGCAGCAGGCTCAACCGCCCGTGCGCCTCGAAGGCGTCCACCGGAGGGCTGTTTCGTTCCGCCTGCTCGGCGGCCAGCGCGAATTGGCGGTATTCCTCCCGCGCGGGGTCGTAGCAGGGCAGCTTGCGGTCGGGGAACAGTGTCTCCAGCCGGCGAAAGTGCCGCAGGGCCTCCGGCGGGGCGGGCAGTTCGAGCGGGCAATCGAGCAACGAGAGCAGGTCAATGCCCGCCGGCAGCCGCGCGACGAAGTGCAGGTGATAGTGGTCCAGCCGCCGGGCACACGCGCAGTCATGCTCCGTGAAGGGCGGCACCAGATGCAGGCGGCCCGGCCGGAGCACAAACTCGCGTCCGTGATGCCGCACCACCGCCCGCCCGCCAAGGATGAGCCAGAGCCGCGAGAACGGACTGATCACGTGCCGGTAATTCCACCACCGCCCCACCAGCGAACGCTGCACCGCTAGCACGCGGAGGTCGAGTGCCCGCAGCAGTTCGCGGTGGAAGCCGGGCGGCAAACCGCCGACATGGACGGGCGCGGGAACCGGTTGGGTCGCCATGGTTCAGTTGTCGCCGGAAACGAGCCGGCGACCGCGCGAAACTTGCGGAAGCCGCCCCGGCTCGCAACGGAAATTGCCACGTGCCACCAGCCGCGAACCACAGCCGTCAGGGAAGGATGTTCACACGAAACGTAGAGGCGGGCAGGCCAGCGTTGTTCACCAGGTTTTGCGGCGGCACGGGAAACGGCTGCCACAAATAGCGCACCTGCTCCGGCTCGGGGACGGACGCCGCGGTCAGCACTACACGACTTTCCTGGAGAGTTGCCGAAGCGGGATGAAACTCGCCCGACGCCCCGGCCAGTTCGAAACCGTTGGGCGGCTGGCCGTCCGTGGTGCGCAGCCCGTCGGCATGGCGGAATTCAAGAACCACCTCGGCTCCCCGCCGCGTGACGGCGGCAATCAACGGGCCGGACCATTCCCCCTTCCGCCCATACACCCGCGCCAGCGCGGCGAGGGCGAGGCGTCGGCCCACCTCGCGTTTGTTGCGCGGATGCACATCCGTGGGATGGCCGAGGTCGCTGGTCACAGCCATGGCGGTGTCGGGGATGGCGTCGAGGAAACGCCGTTGCTGGTCGCGGAACTCGGGCCAGCACGCCGCCTTGTAACCCGCGTTGGTGCTGATGCTGGAAAGCTGGCAGTAGAGAAACGGCAACCGGGGCTGGCCCCATTGCGCGCGCCAGTCGCGCACCAGCAACGGGAAAAGTCGCTCATGCTGGGCCACGCGCCAGGGTTCGAGCGAGTTGCTTTCCCCCTGATGCCAGAGCACGCCACGCAGCGCGAAGGGCAGCAGCCGCGCCGGTCCGGCGTCCCACAGGAAGCCCGGCTTGAACGGATGATTGGGGCCGAGGTCATCACCGGGCACGGCCCAGCCGGCCTCGAGCGCCGCCGCGAGATTCTGTCCGCCGCGTTCGCGGCACCAGCCGTCGAGCGCGGCGTTGGTCAGCCAGTTTCCGGCGACCATCGGTTGCAACGCCGGTTCGCCCGCCAGCGCCGCGCGGCGGATCCACGCCTCGGTCGGACTCCCACCGACAGCGAGGTGAATCACGCCGATGGGCACGTCCAGTTCGCGCTGCACGGCCTGCGCAAAATAATAGGCGATGGCGGAAAAGGGCCGCGCGCTCGCGGGGGAACAGGTTTGCCAGGTGCCGGCGTAAAATGTCTCCGGGTTCATGCGCGCGAGTTCGTTGGAGCCGAAGGGACGCGCGAAAAAGTGCTGGCCGGCAAAAGTGAGATTGAGCAGCCGCAACGAGGAGTTCGTGGCAGCGGGCAGTTCTGTGGCGGCGTGGACCTCCTGGGCCAGCGGCCATTCCATGTTCGACTGCCCGGCGGCCAGCCAGACCTCGCCCACGAGGATGTTGGTCAGACGCAGAGCTGGAAGCGCGGAACGCGAAGCATCCGACGCCACCAGCTCGCGCGGTTCGCGGCTCGCAGGCAGCGGTTCGAGTGTGACCCGCCAACGGCCCAACGCATCCGCCCTCGTGGCCTGCTTCTGGCCGGCGAACTCGACGATGATTTGCCCGCCCGGCTGCGCCCGCCCCCAAACCGGCACGGGCAGGTCGCGCTGCAGCACCATGTTGTCGCCGAACACGGGCGCCAGAGTAATTCCGGCCCAGGATTGCACCGTGAGCAAGCCACCCAAAACAAGGACGATGAGCGCAACAGTTTTCATGGCGAGGGTTTGATCAGATGCCGCGTGTAGCCGGCCGCCACCAACTGGTCAAAAGCCACCCGCACGGGGGCGGGCACCTCCTGGGGAATCATAAAGCCCAGTTTGGGATATTCGATGATGCGCTGGAGATCGCCGACCATGAACTCGATGACGTCCCGGGCCGGGATGGCGCCGTTGCAATAGGCTGCGAAGCCGAGCGGCGGCGAGGAAACCAGCAACGCCACCTCGGGCCATTGCCGGCGAATTGTGGCGAACGTCCGCCGTTCCATGTAGGGCTTCTGCACCGCGATGACGGATTGAACGGCGAGGCCACGCGCCGCCAGCAACTCCCGCGTGAACCGGACATTCTCGCCCGTGTTGGTCGAACGCGGCTCCAGCAGCAACGCCGTTTCCGGCACGCCGCGCGACCGCATGACATCCGCAAACATTTCCGCCTCGGACTTCGCCCACGGACTCGCTTGGCGCACACCGAACCCGCCGGACAACACCACGCGCGGCGCCAGTCCGCGATGGAACAGGTCGGCGGCATGCTCCGCCACCCGCAAGTCATGGCTGCCCAGCACAAAGAGCAGGTCCGCCGGCGCCAGCTCATGGCCGAGCAGGTGATATTCCCAGACAATCTGGGCAGCTTGCCGGACTTGAACGTTCATGGTCTGGAGTCCTTACCGGATTCCAAGACTCGACTTGATTCCCGTTCTCGCTTCATGCGTGAATTTTCCTGGGTGTTGTCCGCACCCGTCTTTTTCAGGACGACCTCTTGAAGGTTGTCAAAGTTCATCGGGTGGGCAAGATTGGGCCATGCCGATTCCGCTGGATCAAATCGTTGAGGAGACCCGCGAGATGCCCGGCGAAGTGGTGGCGGAACTGGTGGATCGCATCCTGGCGGCCCGCCACGGCGGGGTGGAAACAGCCGTCTCCACCGCGTGGCAGGAGGAAACCGGCCGGCGCATCGCGGAAATTGAATCGGGCAAAGTCAAGGGAGTGCCGTTGGAAGAATCGCTGGCGCGGGCCCGCAAAATTGCCGGCCTGTGAAGCATTTGCTGCATCCCAAATGCGGACGAGGAATTTGCCGCCGCCGTCCGCTATTATTCCGAAATCTCCCCCGAACTCGGAGTGCGCTTCTACCGCGAGATGGAACGATTGCTGCGCGAAGCCTGCGCGCATCCGGAGCGGTATTGGCAGTTTGATCCACCCGCCCGCCGGCACCTGAGTCGTAATTTCCCCTACGCGGTCGTCTTCCTGGAAAAGCCGGAATACATCTGGGTCGTCGCGGTAATGAACCTGAAGCGGCGTCCCGGTTACTGGCGCGAGCGGATGGCATGATGCCCCAATTGCGGCTCTCAGTGTTTTACCGCTTTGAAACGGGCACGTCCTTCCCATCCGTCAACCAGTCCAGGGTGAAGCGGGCGAAGACGATGCGGTTGGCGTCGTCCGTCTCGAAGAGGCAGCCGATCGTGCCGTCCGGCAAGGCGGTCAGCACGCTGTAGGCAAAGCTGCCGGGGAACAACACCTTCTTCACCGGCCACGTCTTCCCCTCGTCGTAGCTCAAATGCACCGTGCCGTTGTCGCGCTTCGTGCTGTCCGGGCCGGAGAAAAGAATGCGGCTCCGGCCGCCGTTTCCGGGGAACGAGTAGCGGAACACCGACGCCATGCAGCCGGGGTCGCGCAACGCGGGATCCTCCTCAATCTTTGACCACGTCACCCCGCCGTCCGTGCTGGTGGCGATCTTGCGCAGCGCCTTGCCGCCCCATTTGCGGCTGTTGAGCATCACGGAGCCATCGGCGAGTTCCACCATTTGCACTTCGTTCACGAGGCTGATTTCGCCGCCCTTGCCGTCCGGCACGCGGCAGCCGGGAGCGGGCTGGCCGAGCTTCCAGTTCTTCCCCCCATCGTCGCTGTAAACCGCCAGCACGTTCCAGTGATGGAATGGACCTTCGTTGAAGGGCATCAGAATGCGCCCCTTGTGCGGGCCGCGCGTGAGCTGGATGCCGATGCCGGGGCCGCTCGCGACAATGGTCACGCGCTCCGCGTTCTTGGTGGTGCGGGTGACGTCCTCGGGCTTTGACCAGGTCACGCCGTCATCGTCGGAGGTGATGACGTAGTTGCGCACGATGGCGGGGCCATCCAGCCCGGGTTGGATCTTGCCGTCGCGCTCGCTCAAGTTCGCCGGGTAGGACTGATACATGACGATGACGCGGCCCGTGTTCTGGTCCACGACGGCGCAGGGATTGTTGAGGCAGTTCGCGCCGTCGTCGGCAATGATCTGCTGCGCGCCCCAGGTTTTGCCGCCGTCGGTGCTGCGCTTGAGAATGAGCTTGTTGTTCGCCTGATCGGCGTGCCGCGCGCGGCCCTCGGCGATGGCCAGCACGGTGCCCCGTTTCGACACGACCACAGATGGGATGCGGATGGATTTGAACCGGTCCTTGCCAGCGATGAAAACGTCGGAGAACGCCGGCTCCGCCGGGGTGGCAGCGAGGCACCCGGCGGTGGAGAAGGACAGGGAGATGAGGCTGACGAGGAGGAGTTTGATTTGGTTTTTCATGAGATTCATTCGGGCCGGGCGGCAAAGCGCAGACCTTCGACCTCGCGCACGGCATTGCCATTCACAGTCACCGGGACGCAGGTGAACATCCATTTCCAGGTCTTTTCGCTGCGCGGGGCCTTGACGAGGATGCGGTTCCAGCCCGGCTGCAAGGCCACGCGGGTCGGCGTGCGGTAGAAATAATCCTCGTCCACGAAAGGCGTTTCGAGCGGCTGCCGGAGCGCGCCGGGCTGCTTCCAGCGGGGCGGCGGGATTTCGGAGTCGTTCACCCAGATCCGCGAACCGGCGGTGCTCCACTGGCCCTGCTGAGGATTCGCCCCCTGGCGCCGGTCGGAACGGGACGGGCCGTTGAAGCCGATCCAGAAATCCACCGTCTGCGCGCGCGGCGACCAGAGGTGGGTCAGCGCGTAGGCCGTGCCGGACTTCGTCTTCGGCAGCCAGCCGTCATACCAGAAATGGTTGAAATGAATCGTCGCGCCGCGCGCCTCCAGCCAGCGGTTCGTCCGGCCGTTGACGACGTATTCCTCGCGCAGTTCGCGCTCGACGGGGAACACGGCGTTCACGTCGCCCCGGTGGTCGAACGGGCCGATGAGTTTCCAGACCACGTCGGTCTGTTTCACATACGGGAAAGGCCAGTTGGTGAGGAAGCGGTCCCGCTGTTCCACCATTCGCGCCTCGAACTCGGCGTAACGGGCGAAATCCGGCGTCCCGGCGTCGGGCAGGCGCGCCCAGTATTTCGGCTGTTCCGGGGTGTGGCCGCGCCAGTAACGCTCCGCCGCCGCCAGCAGCGCGGGCAGCACGGGGCTTTGCCGGTAAATGTTCATTGGCTCGCCCGCCGCGATGTCCGGCCAGTGACAGAGAATGCCGCCCAGCGCGAATTCATCGCCCTCCGCCTGGCCACAGGTGGCGAGATTCAGAATGCGCAACGGTCCGTCGAACGGGTCCATGTGGTTCACGTAATCGTTCCGCGAATCCAGGGCGGGAATGCCGGGCAACGGATGATTGGGCAGGTCGCCAGCCGACCAGAGCTGGGTGATCACCTTGCCCTCCGGCAGATGCCCCGGCCGCCAGACGATGATCTGGCGGCCGCGCGAGCGGACGAGTTCCGTCATGCGCGGAAGGAAGTTGGGATTGCGGATGGTGGCTTCGTCCGAGCCGATGTGCAGTTCGGGGGTGTCCACGTGATGGAGGAATTCGTTCAGACAGGCGGCCAGGATTTCCATGCCGCGCGCATCCTGCATGTCCACGCCGAAAGCGCGTTTGAAGTAGTCGCTGTGGCCGGGCATGTCTATTTCCGGGACCACCCGGACGCCGCGATCGCGGCAGAACGCGATGAAATCGTTCAACTCGGCATAGGTGTAGAACTTCCCCGGATTGCGTGTGGCCGGCGTGAATTTGGGATCGTTCAATTCCGGATGCACCCGGCACTCGATGCGCCATGCGGGATGGTCGGTGAGGTGGAAGTGGAACACGTTTAGTTTGTAACGCGCCATCACCTCCACAAACCGCTTGAGCAGTTCGATGTCCTGAAAATTGCGGCCCACATCGTGCATAAAGCCGCGCCAAGCAAACGCGGGCGCGTCGGTGAGGCGGCATCCGGCGATCACGGGGCGGCCCGATGGCGCGGTGGCCAGTTGTCGGAGGGTCTGCACGGCATATAGCAGGCCGACGGGTTGGGGCGCGGCCGCGGTGACGTGGTCAGCGGCCACCTCCAAAGAATAGGACTCGGGAGAAGCAAAGCGCGTTTCACCCAGTCGAAGGGTAATTCTGGCCCCCTCGGGGTCGCGAGTGCCGCCGAGTTCCATGAGGATGCGTTCCAGTTCCGCCGCGGCGAACCCGGCCTCGGGCGGGGCCGTGATCTCAAATCGTCGCGCGTCGAACAGCGCGCCGCTCCACTCGATTTGCCGGGGCAGCGGCAACAGCGCGGGCCGGGCCGTCTCGCCCGCCATGGCACTCGGGAGCAGGACGGCAAGGCTGACGGCGGCGGCAGCCAGGCTGGCGCGGGTTTCGATGGACAGGCGCATCATGGTTTGCTGGCCGGCAGTTTGAGCACAGCGACGGATCGTGACCATCGCCACCACCTGTCCCTTGTTGAAACAGGCGAGGTTCAGCGCCCGGGTTTGGGGCCGAGAGTTTCGCCGGCGGACAGTTCCGGCATGAGGAGGACATGCTGGCGCGACGCCACACCCTCCTGAACCAGATCGAGCACCATCCGGAGAATCTTCCGGGCGAACAGGTTGGGATTGCGCTGGTAGCACGCCACGCGGGGCACGAGATGATCGAGGAACGGGTCGTGATCGCGGGACACCAGCGCCACCTGCCGGGGCACCGCCACCCCCCGCCGCAGCAGGTGGCTGAGCGTAGTGATGACGTGCGTGGGCTTGGCCACCAGCAGGCCGTCCACCGGCGATGCTCCGGCAACCAGCTCATCGAGCCGGCGGCACAGGCCGTCGGGCGTGCCGTCGTGATGGGCGACGAGGGTTTCCACGCCGTCGGCCTTGAGCGATTCCCCGGCTTCGAGGAAGCCGCGCTCGCTTTGCAGGTTGCCGGCCTGCCCGCCGCGCGGCATCAGGAGCGCCAGGCGTCGCCGCCCCCGCGCGGCCAGCAGGCCGGTGGCGTGTCGGCAGGTGGCTGCATAGTCAATGTCCACCGAAGGCAACTCGATGCCGGAATGGGCGGAACCCGCAATGACGCACGGCAGGTTCCGCCGGACCATCGCGCGCTGGAGCGGTTCGGTGGACAGATACAGCACCCAGGCGGCGGCCCGGATTTGTTGCAGCGCGGTTTCGATGGCGCGCTCCGGGTGTGGGGCATAGCAGCCCGGGCTGGTGTGAAACTCGAGCCGGTAGCCGGCGTCGGCCAGATGTTCCCGCAGAGCGTCCACCCAGAACAACGCGCTCGTGGGCAGGGTGAGGATCGAAACCGGTGAGAGCAGCACCACCACCTTGCTGTCGCCACCCCGGACGGCGCGGGGCCGGGCGAGGATGCGCCGTCGCCGCCCCTGCCCGCCCTGAATCCATTGTTCGCGCTGCAACTGGTCCAGCGCGGCGCGGAGGGTGACCCGGCTGATTTGGAGCCGCTCGCACAACTCGATTTCGCCGGGCAGGTAATCCTTCCACACACCGTCGCGGAGGCTGGCGCGCAAAATGGCCACGGTCTGGGCCACCAGCGACTGCCGCTGGGGGAGCAACGGTTCGGGGCCGGGCTTGTCGGGGAACATGGCCGCAGCCTCCCGGATGTCTGGCCAGGAAACAAGTGGATTCGCTTGGCCTCCCCGGCCGATGCCGGGCACTGTGCCCGCATGAGCAACACTTCGCGGTTTTTGACCGGCTTGGTGGCCGCCCCGCACACGCCGCTTCAACCGGACGGACAGGTGAATTTGGCGGCGATTGAGGCGCAGGCCGGGCTGCTGGCGGCCAATCCGATCACCGGCGCGTTCATTTGCGGGAGCACCGGGGAAGGTCATTCCCTCACCGTCGCCGAACGCATGAGCGTGGCCCAGCGCTGGAGCGACGCGCTCGCGGGGTCCCGGCTCAAGCTGATCGTGCATGTGGGACACAACTGCATCGAGGATGCGCGCACCCTGGCGGCGCATGCCCAGCGTTGCAGCGCGGCTGCCACCGCCGCGATGGCCCCGTGCTATTACCGCCCGCAGACGGTGGACGACCTGCTGGACTTTCTAGCCCCCGTCGCCGCGGCGGCGTCCCGGCTGCCGTTTTACTTCTACGACATTCCGGCGTTGACGGGGGTGAGCGTTCCGCTGGGGGAATTCCTCCGCAAGGGCCGGGCGCGCATTCCCAATCTGGCGGGCATCAAGTTCACCAGCACGAACCTCATGGCCCTGCAGGAATGTCTCGCAGCGGATGACGGCAGCTTCAACATCCTGTTTGGCACGGACGAAATGCTGCTCGCCGGTCTGGCCCTCGGCGTGCCGGGGGCGGTGGGCAGCACCTACAACTACGCCGCGCCGCTTTACGCGAAAATCATCGCCGCGCACGAGGCCGGCGATCTCGTCACCGCGCAGTCGCTCCAGCTCAAGTCGGTCAGACTGGTGCAAATCCTCCTGCAATACGGCGTGCTCGCGGCGGGCAAGGCGCTGATGGAACTGGCGGGCGTGGATTGCGGTCCGGTTCGCCCGCCGGTGCGGAATCTCACCTCCGAACAAAAGGCGCGCCTCTTCCAGCAGGTGGAGTCACTCGGCATCGTGCAACGCCCGGAACTGGCCGTGCGTTAAGCCGGGCCGGCTCACCTCTTCGCCACCCCTTCGGGCCGCCGGCATAACTGCGGCTGCGGCAGGCGAATGTCGGTTCCTCGACGTTTGTAATGGGTAAAGGGATTTGAGGTTCTTCGACAGTCAAGGTGGGTGAGTGGCCCTGGTGTCGCGAAGCGACTCCGGAAATGAGCCAGCCACGAAGTGGCTGGGACCACGCACAGAGCGTTTACGTCCCGGAGGGACGACGGGACCAGTCCGTGTTAACCGGCGGCTCCACCGTCCCTGCCGGGACGTCTCGAGGGTCGGCCAACCAGGGACTTCGTCCCTGGCTAATTTCCCGGGTCGCTTCGCGACGAGTGCGAACGATTTACCCACTAAAAACGTCGAAGAAGCCGAATGTCTCTAATAGCAGGAAAGCCTCACGTTCACGGGCATCTGCAAGCGAAGGAAACCGCTCTCCGCTTGAACGCGGCTGCGGACGGGACGTCAGCCCTCCGGCTAACTGCCTGGCAACCACCACATGGGAGGGCTTTGGCGTCCGCCGCTTTTCCAGAACCCATTCGCCAGTTCAGCGGTCGTGCAGCACCATCGGAGCGCACACACATTGGTTGCTGGCGGGGTGCTGTTTTCGGTTTCGATCCCCGGTGTTTTTTCCGTGGGGAAAACCCAAGTTTAGAGCGATTCCATCAATGTCGTAGCGCCACAAACGCCCGGCGCCCCTCACCCGCCCTTCCCCCCTTCGCTAAAGCTACGGGGGACGAGTTGGGCACCCTCTCCCCTTCGGAAGGGGAGAGGGAAGGGGTGAGGGGGCAACTGTGATGCGCGCTACATGATTCAGGGAAATGCTCTATCCTCCAAGTCGCCCGGTTCCGGTTCTCCCGGCTCGAAAAGGAAGAAGCCCCGCGGCGACCCAAAACGCCGCGGGGCTGAACCAACCCAACCGAACCAAATTCGTTTATGGCAGGCGCAGCCGGTAGAAAACCGTCGGATTCGCCTTGTTCGGCGTGATGGTCACCTGGTTGGTGGCCGCCGATCCGGGGAGATCAAACCAGCCATTTGTCGTTAACCCGACGGACGCGGTGTTGGTCTGCGCCTGGAGAATCCAACCGGTGTGACTCGCGGGCCAGCTCAACACGAGGTCCGCGCCTGAAACCGTGAGGGTCAGGTTGGTGGGCGTGGTATCCATCGCCGACACGACGGTGAGCAGTCCCGTAGCGGGATTGAAGGACCACGCCTGACCAGCGCCCGGCGCGGGGGTGATGCTGGCAAAGCCGCCCGTGCCGCCCGCGCTGAAGATGGGGAAGCTCTGCCCGTTGGTCAGCGTGCCCGGGCCGGAGAGGTTGGACACAACCAGCGCGCCGGCGAGGGTGGCGGTGGTGAACTCGACACGGTCGTTGACCCCGTTGGTGGCATCCACGTCGAAGTAGTGGGTGGAACCAGCGTTCAGGGTGAGCGCGTTGTTGATGGTGAGCGTGCCAATCGCGCCAGGCGCAACACCCGGGGCGAGACCGGAAGCGGCCGGGAGGGAAACGGCATTTTCAATGACGCCCGCGCCGCCCAACAGGCCACCGTTCACCGTGAGGGTGCCATTGGTGAGCGTGCCGTTGATCCGGAGGGTGCCGGTGTTGTTTTTGACAATGCTGCCGGAACCGGAAATGGCACCGCCAAGCGTTTGGTCACCGGTGGTGTTCAGGGTGAGGGTGCCGTCGTTGGTGATGGCGTGATTGTAAACGCCATTGCCGAGCAGGCCGGCACCGCCGACCTCGAGGGTGGCCCCGCCCGCCACGGTGATCGGGCCGTCCAGGGTGTTGGTGGCGAGCAACACAAGTTTGCCGCCGCCCACGTGGAGGAAGTAATCGGCATTGGTGGTGCCGGACGCGGAAGCCGTCTGCCGCCCCATCACGTTGGCCATCGTGAGCGTGCCCGCGCCCTGCTTCTCGAAAAACACACCCCGCAAGAATGGAATCGCGTGGGTGCTTGCGTGGGCCAGAATCATGCCGTGATACGTGGTGTCCACCGCCTGATCCACAATGATGTGGCGCAGGCCGTCCCCGCCCGCATCACTCCGCAGCGAGCCGTAACCGGTGAGCGAGGCCAGTTTGAGGCGGCGGTTGCCGGAATCCGCGTCCCAATCGCCAAGGATGAGGTCCTGCGCGTTGGAGATGCTGGCGCCCGTGTCGAGGTGGAACTGGGTGCCCGCGAGCTGCGAGCCGGCGGTGCTGTGGAGCCAGAAGCGGCCCGTCGCCCCCTGCATGCTGCCCGGGTTCAAGCTGGGCGTGCTCCCGCGCAGCACCAGCGTTCCGGTGAAAGCCAGCGCATCCGCCGTGGTCAACTGGCCGAAGGCGGTGTCCGCCGTGCCGTAGCGGGCCAGGGTGCCCGCGCCGGTGAGCGTGCCCAGGAGGGAGCCGTTGGTGTAGGTAAGCGTGCCAGCCGCCACGTCCACCGTTGAGCCAGCCACGGTGTTCAGCGTCGCAATCGTCTCGCTGGCGGCGACCTGGAACGCGGCCCCGCCGGTGTCCACATTCACGCTGCCCGTGTCCGGGATGGCCGCGCCGCTGGTGACGGCGAGCGTGCCGCCGCTGACGGTGGTGACGCCACTGTAGGTGTTGGTGTTGGCGAGCGTCAGTTTGCCGGTCCCGCTCTTGGTGAGGGTGGCCGCGCCAGCAATCGCGCCGGGGCCACTAAACGTGTAATCGGTGGCCGCGTTGACCGTGACGGTGGTGGGCAGCAACGTGCCCACGAGATTCACCGGCGGATTCGTGGAACCGGAGTCATCGAACGTCACCGCGTCGTTGTTGAAGAACTTGTCCGGCACGCCGACGTTGTCCCAGTTCACCGCGCCGTCCACGTCCCAGGTGTTGGTGGCGGTCCCGCCGACCCAGGTGAGGTTCGCAGGCGCGCTGCCGCCGACCACCAGCACAATGTCATTGGGATAGGTGGGTGTGCCGTAGGCGAGGGAGAAGCTCTGGCGCGTGCCGGCGGAGAGGAGGCCGGTGAGGACGAAGTTGTTGGTGCTGCCACCCCGGGTGCCGCTGATTTGAATGAGCGGGTATTCGCCGGTGGTCAACGGACCGGATTGCACGCACTGGATGGTGGTGACGCCGGTGGCGGTAAAGTTGCCGCCCACCTGGAGGCGGTCCCAGTTGGCGCTGCTGATGTCCATGACAATCGTGCCGCCACCCAGGGTGAGGTCGTTGTAGAAATAGAGGGTGTTAAAGGAGTTGCTGCCACCCGGAACGAGCACACTGCCGACAGCGGCGGCGAAATTGCCGTTAACAGCCTGCGTGCCGGTGGTGCCACGGCCGATGAGCTTTCGGCCCGTGCCGAGGGTATAACTGCCGAGGGCGGAGACATCGAACACGGTGGTCTCCACGTTGGGCGCATTGAGGTAGATTTCGGCAGTGTTGGGCAGCGAACTCCCCGCCCCAAGCGCAAGCGTGCCGCGATTGATGAACGTGTTGCCGGTGTGGGTCCAAGCCCCGTAAACCGTGACGAATTGCGCGTCCGTGCCGGCCAGCGACTCGCTGCCGATGCGCACCGAGCCGGCGCCGGACAGGTTGTTCGTGGTGAACCAGAAATCCGTGCGAGCGAGGGTGAGCCAGCCCTGGTTGACGATGGTGGCCGTGCCCAGCGTGCCGTAAGCGCCCGTCGCGTTGTTCGCATTGCCGGGCGCGGAGCCGCCCACGCGCACCTCCGCCGCCGCCGTGATGGTCAGCGTGCCGCTCAACGTGTTGCCGCCGGCGAGGATGAAACCCTGGTTGAGGTTGTTGAACCCGACCCCGGTGTCACGGAATTCGAGGTTGCCGTTGCCGGAAATGGGCGACTCCAACTTCAACCACCGGTCGCTGCCGCCTGTGTTTTGGTTGTCAATGAACGACGTCGTCGCGCCTTGCAGGATGATGGGGTTATCCCACGTCCAGTTGCCCAGCGAGCCGGCAATCGGCGTGCCGGTGGCCAGCCCGCCGCCCGCCAGGGTGATGGTGCCCAATCCGAATGCGTTCGTCCGATTCCAGATGGCGGCGATGGTGCCGGCATTAACCTGCCAGTTCAGGCTGCCGAGCGTGGCGTTGCCCATGTCGAGAATCACCGCCCCCGCGCCGTTTTTGGTGATGGTCCCGCCGGGGGCATTGTTCACAAACACGCCCACGCGGTTGTTGGCGGCGTCGTTGGCAGCGGGCGCGAACGTCGCATTGGGTGAGCCAATTCGGAACGACCGTCCGGCAGCAATATCCCACGTCTGGCTGGCATCGAATTGAAAGCGGCGGATCACGAGGTTGGTGGTTGCGCCGGAGAGATCCAGTCCGCCAGCTCCGATGCCGATGTTGTTGGGGGCGGTGCTGTTGTTGATCAAAACCGCGCCGGACGGCGAGGTCACGCGCAGACCCGACCACTGGACCAACGCGGCCGTGTTCAGCGCGCCGATGGTGGCAAACGTGCTGTCAAACACGGCGGTGTCGGCGGACGTGGGGGCGATGCCGCCGACCCAACTGGTGCCCAGGTCGAGCGAGTTAAGATTGTTGGCTTTGACGATGTCGGCAGCGTCGAGACGGCCCGGCCCGGCCAGGACGGCCAGCGCCAGGGAAACGGAAACGAGCAGGCGGGTTTTCATTGGTAGATGGATGTGCGTTTTGAGTTGTTGGTGAGTGGTGCAGGGCTGAAGGAAGGGGTGGATCCGGCGTCACTGTCGGCGGTCCATCGTGTAATCCGCCGTGGCCCACCGGCCCACCAGGAAACGGGTGAAGCTGGCGTGGCCGTCGGCAAACACGGTGTTCCAGCGATGATCGCGGACCTTGGTGTGGCGGTATTCCAGCGCGGGCGCGTCAGTGCCGTTCCAGACCGGGAAGAACGCGCCGTTCTCGGCCATGACCACCATGCGCACGGGGCTGCGGATGTCGCCGACCTTGACGCTGGCATAGTTCGGGTCGCCCGCGATGGTGAGGGTGAACTGCGCCTCGGTGGGGGTCGCGCCGCCGTGGGTGTTGGCGCTGTAGGACGAACCGTAGGTCTGGTAGCTGTTGTTGGTGGAGCCGCCGAGCGGGCGGTCATTTGGACAGCGAGCCGCGGGCACATCATCATTTGGCCCGAACTGGCCGAGATACGGGTTCAGCGGCCGCTTGGTGGCGTCGAGCGCAATGTAACCGCCGGTGTTGCCGGAGCGGCCCAGCCACGCATACATGGTGCCCTGAATCTTGGGCGGGAAGGCGTCGTTGTTGTCGTCCAGGTAGAGGCGGACGGCAATACCGACCTGCTTGAGATTGCTGAGGCAGGCGGTCTGCTGGGCCTTGCCCTTGGCCTTCGCCAGCGCGGGCAGCAGCATGGCCGCCAGGATGGCGATGATGGCGATGACGACGAGCAACTCGATGAGCGTGAAGCCGGCGCGAGCGCTTTCCCGGCAGCGAAAATTGTGGTTGGAGAGAGCGGGTAGCTGGGCTGATTTCATGGCGTCACCGTAAGCCCGCCCGCGCCGCGCCCCAATTGAAACCACTTGTCTGTTTTCAAAACAGGGGAGCGCACTCCTCACGGCCACGCGAGTCGAAAGCACACGGCGCCCGGTGTGCCGGTCAGCGGAACGAGGAGGGCGTTGGTGGCTGCGGTGCCGGGAATCCGCCACCACGCCCCGCCCCACCCGGCATTTCCGGGTGGGTGGGTGCGGATTTCGAGACTCCACCCGCGATGGCTGGCAGGCCAGGAAAGATTCAGGGCACTGTTGGTGCGGGCCGCCTCGAGCACGGGCGGAGCCGGCGTGAAGCGCACGTTCATCACGTTCACCGCCCCTTTCGCGATCGTGCCGCTCAGACCGAAGTGCAGACCCGGTTCCAGCGCCGCCTCCGCCGCCGTGGCCGCCACCAGGCCAATCAGTTCGCCATCCCAGCGCAGTTCCACCGGTGCGCCCGCGCCGTCGCGTCGCAGGGTCAGGATGTGATAGGTGTTCCCGTCCGCCGCGAGGCTGACGTTCGTTGGCCCGGCGGGACCGGTGAAACTGGCCGCCAACGTGTTGCTTGATTCCCGCTGCGCATTCACCAGCCAGCGCGAGGCGGCATCACCCATCTGGCAAAAGAACGCGGGCGGCGCGGCGTGAACCGAGGGAAAGCGAAGCCGCAGGCAGTATTCCCAGCCGGTGGCGGCGAGGTTGGTGAGCTGGGTCACGGTGAGCGGCCATGAGTAGAAATACGCGCCGCTCGTGGCATCCGCATCGGTGATGTTCCACGCGGGAAGGCCCGTCGCCGGATCAGGCGCCAGGCTGGCGGCGGACAAATTCGTGGCGAGGATGGCGGAGCCGTCGCGCAGAGCGGGTTCTTCCGACCAACCTTGAAGCTGCGGGCTGCGTCCAGAGAGCACGGCGGTGAGGTTGGTCAGGGGCGCAACCCCGGCGGCGCGGCTGCCGTAGGGCTGGCCATAGACCGGTCCGAATGGCTGTGAGGCATCGAAATCGGCCAGCCGCCCCCGCGCCAGCGCGGCGAACCGCGCGCCGGTCACGAGCTTGGCCTTGCGGTTGTGATGCAGATTGTCGGCCACCAGTTCATCGGCAAGGTCGAGGATGTCGGCGTAGCGCAGCCACTCCGGGTAGGCGGCGGCGGTCGCCTCCTGGCTGGCGCGGGTGGCGGGCGTGGCCAGATTCCCAAGCATGAATCCGCGCAGGGCCGCCGCATTCGGCAGGTCGGCGCGAAGGTCGTCCACCAACTGTTTGAACCGCGGCCCGGCGATGGCCTGCTCGGTGGCGTTGTCGCTTTCGCCCTGAAGATACAGCAGCCCCGCGATCTCGAACGTGTGGCCGTCGGCGGCCAGCCGCGCGCACGCCCGGCGGACGGTGTTGGTGAGGTGGACATACAGGTGGTTGTCCGCGTTGGTGCGGGACCAGAAGGAATTGCCGCCGCCGCCCCGCGCGGCCTTGATGACCGCGAAATTGGTCTCGCCCGCATGGAACAGGGCGCGGGCGAATTGGATTTCCGGCCCCCATGCGTTGCCAACGTTGGCGTAGATGTTGGTCCACGCGGGCTGGGCGCGCAGGGAACGCCAGAAGCCGCCACTGCTGCCGATCGAATTGCCGGGCGACGCGCTGACGCCATAAATGTCCCCGCTGACGTTGTGCCACCAGAAGGGCACGCGCGCGTCCGCCGGGTCCAGGCCGGGCAACTTGTTGATTTCGATGCCGTTGTCGGTGCCCAGCGCGTTGGACTGGCCGGTCAGCATGAAAAGTTTGAAGTGGCGGGGGGCGGGACGAACCACCGCTTTCCACGACAGCCGGACGTCCTCGAAGCCGACGTAACGCACGTTATTGCGCGAGATGAGGCGGATTTCCAGGAGCTGGCCCAGCGCGCCGGGAAAATCGTCCGCCAGGAAGTCCACGGTGATTTCCCCGAGCCGGCTGCCAATCGGCCCGCCGGTGCCGGTGACGTAGAACTGCGGGCGGATTTGATTGTCCGCCGCGCCGACGCGCGTGCCGCCGGCCCAGACTTCGACCGCCCAGTCGTTCGCATTCAGCGCAGAGGACGCCCCGTAAACGCCGACCTGCAACTGGTAGTGACGACCGGTCGTGAGCGGTTCGGCCAGCGTCTGCTTGATGCCGGTGTCCGGCGGACCGGCGAGGATGTAGCTGGTGCCCGAATTGGTGGTGCCGGTGTTCACGCCATCCACCGTGCTCTCGGCCACGATGCTGTAATCGGTCAACGGCTTGGGCACGGCGGACGGATTGGGCGCGCCGTAAAGCGTCCAGCCGTTGGGCCGGCAATTCGTGGTGCCCGTGCCCGTGAACCCGCCCTCGAAGTTGCCATTGTTGACGGGAACCGCGGTCCACTCGTTCGTCAGGCCAAAGGCGGCGGCCAGCCGGGCCGCGAGGAAGCGTTCGCCCCGGCTGTTGGGATGCACCTGGTCCACGGTCATTTGATCCGCGTCCCAGCCGCCGGGGAGACCGTTGTCCATTGGCACGACGGTCACGAGGGAGGTGGCGGTGGTTTTCGCGGCGGCGAGGGGCGGGAGATAGTGGGCGTTGTAGTTCGAGACGGTGAGGTTCAGCGCGGGGAATTGCGAATGGCCCGAACCGACGAAGAGCAATTCCAGGAGGTGAATCCGCACCCTCGGATTGTCCGCCTGCAGGATGTCCACCAGTGCCGCCACGTCGTCGCGGACCTGCGCGGGCGAGCGGCCATCGGCGAAGTCGTTGATGCCGATCAGAATCGTGGCGGTGTCCGCCGTGTAGCCGCCGAGGGCGTCGTCGGTCCATTGCCCGAGACTGCCGGTGCCGCGATTGCCGGAGGACGGGCCGATGGTGGTGCCGCGCACCTGATGGGCGCGCCAGCCCCAGTGGCCCTCGTGGCAGCGGTTGAACGCCACGCCGCGCCAGGTGGGATAAGGACTGTCGCTGGTGTAGTTGTTCGCGAGCGAGCCGACGAAATCAAACGTGGCCCCCGCGTCCACCAGGTGCTGGAAAAGCGGCCAGCGATAGCTGCGGGAGGCGTTCTGCGCGTAAGCCTGGGCGGTGTAATTGTTGCCCGCCGCCTGGGTGATGGAATCTCCCAGGAAGACGATGCGCCCGAGGTCAGGACCGGCAGCAGCGGTGGTGGGGGGGGGGGGGGGGACTAGCAGCCACCAACAA
>JBKBTZ010000042.1:0-27400 GCA_046290825.1 Limisphaerales bacterium | reverse complement strand
ATCGTTCCGGGTAAGCTGGGGTCATGACCGCCACCTGGCGCCTTCCATCTTGCAATAAACTGAGATGCGCCCCGCCCGGACCCGGTGAAGCGGAGGTAGATGCACTTGAGGTATTGCGCTTCCGGAAACGTGGCCGGGTGGTCGGGCGCGTGCCGGGTGGTCTCCAATTCCACAAAACGCCGGCCCGACCGCGCCGCCGCGCCACGCACGGCCCCGAAAAATTCCTCGGCGCTGACATGCGCCGAACAGGACGCCGCCACCAGCACGCCGCGTGGCCGCAGCAGCCGGATGCCGTTCGCCGCGAGCCGCCCATACGCCGGAATCGCCCCCGCCCGTTCCGCCTCGCGCTTCGCCAGCGAGGGCGGGTCCACGACCACCACGTCAAACCGGCCCGGCTCCGCCTGCTCCAACCATGCGAAAGCGTCCGCCTGCACGGCCTGGCGCAAGCAACGGGCGACGTTCGGCAGGTCGCCGTTGCGCTGGAAGTTGCGTTCCGCCGCCGCCAGCGCGTGCGGGCTGATGTCGAGGTCGGTCACGGACTTCGCCCCGCCGCGCGCCGCGTAAAGCGAGAAGCCGCCCGAGAAGCTGAAGGCGTTCAACACGTCCGCGCCCGCCGCAAGCGTCTCGACGTGCCGCCGGTTCTCGCGCTGGTCGAGGAAGAACCCGGTCTTCTGCCCGCGCAACACCTCCGCCTCGAACCGGATGCCGGATTCCAGAAACGTCACCGCGCCCTCCAATCCCGGCCCGTGCAAAATCTGCCCGTCGCTCAAGCCTTCGTAGCGGCGGTCCGGCCGGGCGCCGTGAGGCTCGGTTTCCGGAGACGTCGGCCCGGACGCCCGCCACGCCGCCGCGGTCGCCTGGATGTTCCGGCTCAATCGCAGCACCAGCCGCTCCGGCCGCAGGGCGCTGACCACGAGTTCCACCACTTGTGCCAGACGCGGCAACCAGGCCGCCGTGTAGAGCTTGAGCACCAGCGTTGTATCGTAGCGGTCGAGCACCAACCCGGGCCAGCCGTCGCTCTCGCCGTTGATGAGTCGCAGGCCGTTGGTCCGCGCATCGGCGATGCCCTGCCGGCGCGCCAGCGCCGCCGCGAGCCGCGTCCGCCACCACGCTTCATCGAGCGCCAAAGGTTTGCCGGCGTGCAGCACGCGCACGCGCAGCGGCGAATCCGGGTCGAACAATCCGACGGCCAGGAACCGGTCCCGGCGGTCATAAATCACCGCGAGTTCGCCCATCCGGCCCGGACGGTTTTGAGCGCGGATGCTGTCCGCATACACCCACGGATGGCCGCCGCGCACGATGGTCTCGGCGGTGGCAGAGAGCGTGAGCTTGAGGCGGGGCAGGGCGGGCGGTTGCATCCGGGCGCAGCAGACTGGTTCAGAAACCGGCGGGAGGGGTTCACCACCGCCGGGTCATTCGTTCCGCACGAAAAGCTTTCCCGGCAACTGGCGGATGAGCCGCTTCATTTCGAGGCTGAACAACGCGACGCTCGTGGCGGACGCGGGCAGGCCGCACCGGCGGATGACGTCGTCCACGCTCAGTTCCTCCTTGCCCAGCACGCCGAAAACCCTCTGCTCACTTTCGGAAAGCTCGAGCGCGGGCAGCGTGCCCGTCTCGGCGGGCGAGGCCGGGCGGTTGCTGGCGGGAAAGAGATACTCGAACTCGCTGAGGATGTCTTCGACGCCCTCGCACAGCTTCGCGCCCTTTTTGATCAGGTCGTGGCAGCCCTTGCTGCGCGGCGAATCAATGCGCCCCGGCACGGCGAACACCTGGCGGCCCTGCTCGGTGGCGAAGTTGGCCGTGATGAGCGCGCCGCTGGTGAGATTGGCCTCCACCACGACGGTGCCAAGCGTCATTCCGGCGACAATCCGGTTGCGGATGGCAAACGACTGGCGGTCGCCGTTGCGGTTGAAGGGAAACTGCGAAATCACCGCGCCCTGGGCGGCGATGCGCTCAAACAGTTCCGCGTTCTCCGGCGGGAACACGATGTTGATGGCCGTGCCCAGCACCGCGATGGTCCGGCCCTTTCCGCTCAACGCGCCCTGGTGCGCCGCCGTGTCAATGCCGCGCGCCCCGCCGCTGACCACGGTGACGCCCGTGTAGGCAAGCTGGTAGCCGAGCTTGCGCGCCGTCTCGAGGCCGTAATGCGTCGTCTGCCGCGAGCCGACAATTGCCACGGCGTTCCGGTCGCGGTCGGTGAGCGTGCCCTTGATGTAGAGCACCACGGGCGGGTCGTAGATTTCGCGCAGCAGCGGCGGGTATTCCGGGTCTGTGGGAATGACGATGCGGCAGCCGTAGTCGGCGATGCGGCGGAGTTCGCCGGCGAGGTCCACGGAGTTTTCCCAGTTGGCGATGGCGGCGGCGGTGTCCTCGCCGATGCCGCGCACCTGGAGCAGTTGGGCCTTGGACGCCTGGAGCACGGCGGCCGCGTCCCCGAAAAACTCGAGCAACTGCCGCACCCGCACCGGGCCGACGCCCTCGATCAGGTTCAACGCCACCAACGCCTCGCGGGAATCCATGCCGCGAGCTTAGGCGTCCACCGGACCCGGGCAAGCCTCCGCCGCACCGGTTTCAGTCCAGAGGAAACACGCCCTCGCGCATCAGCAAATGCCGCACCGCGACGGCATCGGGACGGTTGAGGCGGAGCGTCTGCACCGTGGCGCGCCCGATGGCGGTGCGTCCACGCAGTTTTGCGCCCTGCCACTCGAAGTGTTCCGCCCAGACCATCTCGCGCGGATGATAGAGCCGCACCACCTCGTTGGAATCCGGGTCCAATCCAGATAGATTCGGCCCCTTGTGACGATTGCAGAAACAACAAGCCAACGCGAGGTTGGCCAGGTCACTCGACCCGCCGTGCTGGCGGGCAATGACATGATCCACATGAAAGGGAATCTCGGCCAGCGCCTCGGGGAAGTGGCAGTATTCGCAGCGGTGCCGGGCGCGGGCGCGAATGGCGCGTTGGAGCGTGGCGTCCATCCCGCGCTCAGGCGGCACACGGGTAATCCCGCAGGGAAAGCCGGGCCTTGGCTTTCAGGAATTCGAGCGCCCGGCCCACGTTGAGGTAATAATCCAGTTCGCGCTCCTCCTCCGTCGTCAGACTCCCGGCATTGGCTTTGGCGGACAGCTCTCGGACCCGTTCGGCATCCGCCTCTGCCAGGTGGAGCCGGAGCAGTTCACGGGCAGCAGCCGGTGAAAGATCGCCAATTTCCGGCCGGATGGCGCGGTTCCAGATTTCGGTTTCGGTGGTGGTCGCACCCGCGTTCATGGACATTGGATACTTCACCGTCCGCTCCAGGGCAACTGCGGGGCGTGTCCGGGGGACAATTTCACCAGCCAGGAAACCGGCGGTGCATCAACGAGGCGCTGCCCTGAGCCAGCACCGCGGTCGCAAGAGCAGCGCGAAAAATAAACCTAATTGGGCAACCACCACTCCCGGGGAGGGGCGCAAGAGTGAATGGACCGCCAACACGCATCACAGCGAAGTTGCCAAACCCACCACAAACAGCAAAACAAGCCGCAGTGCGCGGCATCCAAAATGCAGGCCCCACGTCATTGGCCGACAGACTGCTTCCACCTGCCCGCCACAGCACGAACCCGAACAGCAGGATCGCCGCCCACCGGGAAACGGCGGGCCAACACGTCAGCCAGGGGGCACGGAAGCGGTAGCAACGCGAAGTTGACGGCGCGATTTGCACAAGAAGAACAGGCCCCCCATGAGCAGCAAACAAAGTGCGGACGGTTCGGGAATGCTCGGCACAGTGGTCGCATCCACCGGTTCCAGTCCGTGCCGGGCAAACTGCTCCCGGGTTTCCAAAACAACCGCCGCCGTGACGGGGGTGACCAGTTGGTATTGGGTGGCCAAGGCAACCGCTTCCGCCTGACGACGAGCTGCCAACAGTCGGTGGACCTCGTCCCCCGCCCATAGTCTGGCGACGTGCAACGAATCACCGGCGGCCTCTATCGCTGTGGGGACTGGCATCCTTTCTCGCAGCAGCTTTACCCGTCGAGAATGCAGGACGCGGCGTAAATCCGCGCCCAGCGTTTCGATCCGGGGTGCGCATTCCACCCGGCGAAGCCCATCCAACCGCTCCAAGATTCGGTTGGGACCGTGACTGACCGGCAGCGTCACGAGCCGGGTGCCCACACCGTCGCGCTCCAACCGCTGACGCAAGGACTCCGGAGAGGTCAATTCCACCGGCAGTGCGCCATGAATCCAGACCACCAGGCCGCCCGCTTCCGCCGCCCAATCCCACGCGGACAGGAGAGCGGGCAGGTTGTCATGGCCTCCGCGGCAATCCAGGCTGCAGAGCGCGGCAGCAGCGCTCGCAAGGGGAAGGGCACCCTCCCCCATGGCTGGGCCAGGAGAAAGCCAAAGTGGTTCATCGCCAGCCACAATCACCGCCCACTCATTCGTTCCCCCCAACTTCTCAAGCACCTCGGCCAGTTCCGCCAGCGGCTCGACCATCGCCGGATTGCGGTCCACCACCAGCGCGACGCGCCGGGGCGCAGGGTCTTCCTGGGTGACCCAATGTTGACAGATGACTCCGGGAGGATTCCCCCGCGGATCGGCAACAACTGTTTCCCCCGCCGTGACCGGCATGGTCAAACGGATCAGACTGCTCAGGGCGGACAGTTCCGGGTCGCGCAATTCGCCCCGAATGGCAAACATCGAACCACTTCCACCGCTTGCGGTCATTGGAGATGCCGCTTTCATTGGCACCGGAGCGGTAGCCCAGGCAGCGTGCCGCCGGTCCTCCGGAATCGAGAAATTGCGTTCCAGAAAGCTCGGCCAGCGGAAAACGCCCGCGCCGGTTCCATCGGGCACCAACGGGGCAGTGATGCCGATCCGCACCTTGATCGTGCCCCCGCGGGGCGGGACGGGAAAGCATTGCACCAGCACACGGTCCGGCCCGCAGGTTGAGACGAGCACCGGGTCGCGCCGTTCCACCACGGCCACGGACCGGTAGGCCTCCTTCACCTGCGCCCTCCCGCCAAAGGCCGCCTCCCGCTCTTCGCCGTCCACCCAAAGCGTAAGACGTGAAACCACACCACCCGGCGGCAGCAGCACCTGCGCGCGCGCCTCCTGCGCGAATTCCGCCTCGTTGCTAAACTCGAGCGTCCATTCCACATAAGCGTGAGCAAAGGCAGGCTCAAGAACCGCGTCCAGCCGGGAGCTGTGCAAACTCAACCCTCGCAGGCGCCCACCCACCTTTTCGCCGCCTTGGTCCGCGTCCCAGGTCCAGTCCGCCAGCGCGGCAAACTCCCCGCGCGGGGTGCGGACCTTGGGTGGCGGCAGGGTGTTAAATGGCCGTCCCGTAACGCGGAAATACAAGACCCGCGCCTGCTCGGGGGAAAGCGAGCGCCCGCCCAAAAGCCAATCAAAAAAATCCAAATCTGCCGACCGGGCCGTGCGGCCGTAGCACTCCCGGCGCAAGAGTTCTTCGTTGCCCACAATGCGAAGCCAGCGCACCCCTCGCGCCTGCTCGGCAGCGTCCTCGGAGGCGGCCTGCTTCAATCCCCATCGCGTCGCCCATGTGGGCGCGCTCAAGGCCGCCAGCAGCAGCACCGCGGTAATAAACCCGCGTCCAAAACCATTCAGACGCTGCCCCCCGCCGATGGCCATTTCCCGCAACCGCACCCGCGCCAATAGCCCGGCAAGCAAGGCCAGCAAGGGGGATAGCACCAGGAAGCCCAGACCCCAAATGATGATGCCCACCAGTCCCCACGGCAGCATGGGCAGGAACTTCAACGTGTAAAAACCCGCCACGCCGATGGCCCCGGCGTTTAACCAGCCGAGGTGGCGCAGCCAGGAACGCCGTTGGCGTGTCAACGCGAACCACGTCAACCCGTTCACCACCGGCACCAGCGCCACCAGCAGCACGTGCCACCAAGTTGGCAGCGGATCAAAAAATGCCCCGCTGCATCCGCCTGTCGCCAGTTCGAAAAACAGCGTAAACGCGGGCAGCAGGACGCCGCCGAACCAAAGCAGACTCGTCGTTCCGAGGCCATACGCTGTCGCCGGCTTCGGGTTGGACGCCAAGGGTGGAGGCGCAACCCCGGGGGCCTCGCGGCTCGGCCCCGCTTCGCCCGCCATCGCCCGGCCCGGCACACCCAGCCGCTGCAGCACTTCCCGCACCGCTTCGCCGGTCACCACCGGCATGCCCTTGGCCCTCAATTCCTCCTCCACATGGCGACGCAAATCCCCGATCACTTCTTCCGCGTCCGCCGCATCGCTGCCGAATTCCGCCCGCACCCGGGCGGCATAGTCTGTCCAAGCCTGCTCTGCCGCTTTAGTCCATTCGCTCATGATTTGCCTCCTTTGCGACGCAACCGGGCCGCGCCGGTGTTGAGGGTGTCCAGATAATCGTGCATCAAACCCATGACCTTCCGCCCCTCGGCGGTCAGCGCGTAGTATTTCCGCGCCGGTCCTTCCGGCGATTCCTCAAGCCGGGTCGAAACCAGTTGCTGCTGTCGCAACCGGGAAAGGATCGGATACAAGGTGCCTTCGGAGACCACGAGGCCGGGAATTTCCGTGAGCAGTTTGACCAGTTCGTAGCCGTAACGCTCCCGCTCGGCCAGCGCGTCGAGGATGCACAGTTCGAGCATTCCCTTGCGCACCTGCACGGTCCAGTTTTCAAAAAAATCGCTCATCCGGGGCTGCTACTTGGTATCGCATAATACCATGTCTGGCCACTGTCAAGCCCGCGCATCCCTCCGCCGCGCCGGGCCGCGCGGCGCCGCCAATAAATCATTGGCAAGCGGGGGGGCTTGCGTATCGTTGCGGCACGTCGTTTTCCGACAACCTCACGATTCATTTATGGCCCGAACCGAACGCTACAAAATCCACAACCGCGAAGCCGTCGCCGACATGCCCGACTGGCTCAAGGAAAAGAACTGCCCCCACAAAAGGAAATACATGGCGGGCAAGCGCATCCAGCCGAAGAATCTCACCGGCCGGGAGAAGCTCACCTACCTGATTGACGAGACCTTCCTCGCCTACAACTCGGCGCGCCTCAAGGAAGCCTGCCACCTGTTCACGGGCAAGATGCTCGAACCCGACGTCACCATTGGCATGAGCATCAGCGGCGCGCTGACCCCCGCCGGCCTCGGCTGCTCAAGCCTCATCCCGCTCATCAAGGCGGGCTTCGTGGACTGGATCGTCTCGACCGGCGCGAATCTCTATCACGATCTGCACTTCGCACTGAACTACCCCGTTCACGCCGGCAGCTTCAAATTCGACGACACCGACCTGCGCGACAACGACCTCGTCCGCATCTACGACGTCGTCATCCCCTACTCCGACGGCCTGATGGCCACGGATGAAATCCTCCGCGAAATCCTCATCCAGCCGGAGTTCCAAAAGGAGATGGGCACCACCGAACTGCATTACAAGATCGGCAAATACGCCGCCGAGTGGGAGCGCAAGAACGGCCTCAAGGACGTGTCCGTGATGGCGGCCGCCTACCGGGCCGGGGTGCCGTGCTTCACCAGTTCACCCGGCGACTCGACCATCGGCATGAACGTCGCCGGCGTCGAACTGCGCGGCAACAAGCTCCGCGTCAATCCCTCGATTGACGTCAACGAGTCCACCGCCATCGTCCTCGCCGCCAAGCGCGCGGGCGGCAAGAGCGGCGTCGTGCTCTGGGGCGGCGGCAGCCCGAAGAATTTCATGCTCCAGACCGAGCCGCAAATCCAGGAGGTGCTCCGCATCAAGGAATACGGCCAGGATTACTTCATCCAGGTCACCGACGCGCGCCCCGACACCGGCGGCCTCTCCGGCGCCACGCCCGGCGAAGCGGTGAGTTGGGGCAAGGTGGACCCGACCAAGCTGCCTGACGCGGTCGTCTGCTACACCGACACCACGATCGCCATGCCGCTCTTCACCCACTACGCGCTGGCCAAACACAAGCCCCGCAAACTCAAGCGGCTTTACGACCAGTTGCCCAAGATGATGAAAGCGTTGACCCGGGAATATTTCACCCACAACAAGGTGAAGATGATTGACGGCAGCGAGCCGAAGTTCTGAAGCGGCACCCGCCGCAGACGCCACAACGGGCCGGAGAGCACTCTCCGGCCCGTTTTTTATGCGTCTATCGGCCAATCTCACCGCCGCCGTCCAAAAAGGCATGAGAGAGGTTCGGGAGTGACGGTCTCCGGGGTTGGCAAGTCCGGGAGCGCGCCGCACACTGGAAGGGAATGAACCTCCCGCTTTCCGGCATCCTCCCGCCGCTGGTCACGCCCTTGCGTGGCCGGGACGAGCTGGATGTGCCCGGACTGGAACGGCTGGTGGAGCGCGTCCTCGCGGGCGGTGTGGCCGGCGTGTTTGTGCTCGGCACCACCGGCGAAGGGCCGGGCCTTAGTTACCGCCTGCGCCGGGAAGTCATCGAACGCGCGTGCCGCTTCATCAACCGCCGTGTGCCCGTGCTCGTCGGCATCACCGACACGGCCTTCGTCGAGTCCGTCGCGCTCGCCCGCCACGCCGCCGATGCGGGCGCGGACGCGCTGGTGCTGGCCCCGCCGTATTACCTGCCCGAGGCCCGGCCGGAACTGGAGGAATACCTCGCCCATCTCGTCCCCGCACTGCCGCTTCCGCTGTTCCTTTACAACATGCCCGCGCTAACCAAGGTGCCCTTCGAGTTGGAGACGATTGCCCGCGCCCTGGACGAGCCCCGCATCATCGGCCTCAAGGACAGCTCCGGCGGCATGATTTACTTTCACCGCGCCCTGGCGCTGGCCCGGCGGCGGCCGGATTGGGCGGTGCTCATGGGACCGGAGGAAATGCTGTTTGACGCGGTGCTGGCGGGTGGCCACGGCGGAGTCCATGGCGGGGCCAACCTCTTCCCGAAGCTTTACGTGAAACTGTTCGAAGCCGCCCGCGCGGGCGACCTGCCCCGCGCCCGCGCGCTGCACGCGGCCGTCCTGCGCGTGAGCGAATCGCTTTACCGCATTGGCCGCCATTCTTCCGCCATCATCAAAGGCATTAAATGCGCCCTCGCCTGCCTGGGCGTTTGCGACGACTTCATGGCCGAGCCGTTCCACCGGTTCCGCGCGGATGAGCGCACCCTCGTCCAGCAACGGTTGGCGGAGTTGGACGCGGAACTGGCCGCGTTGAACTTGTGACCCCGTCCCATGAGCACGCGAAGGCCAGCCCGCGACCCCCGCATCGGTTTCCCGCCCGGCGTGCCGCCCGCTTTTCCTCATCTTACTCCTGTGCTTGATCTGAATCCCGCCGCCCCCGCAGGGATTAAGGGCAAGAGCAAGATTACGATTACGAGGCAGGCCCGGTTTTATGCCGCTCTCGCATGTTTTGTGTGTTTCTTGGCTCAAAGCTCTCCGGCGGCCGAACCCTTCTTCGCCGTTCTCAACCCCGCCGCCTTCGCGCACCACATCGAGCGGTTCAACGCGATGGAACCGGAAACCGTCGTGAACCATGTCCCCAACGCGGAAGCTTGGCCGTGGCTCCAAAAGAACATCCCGCTCTTCGAGTGCCCCGACCGGGAGGTGGAGGAGATTTACCATTTCCGCTGGTGGAGCTTCCGGAAGCACCTCAAGCAGACGCCGAAGGGATTCGTCATCACCGAATTCCTCACGCCCGTCAGTCATGCCGGCGAGTTCAACACCATTAGTTGCGCCGCCGGCTTTCATCTCGCCGAGGGCCGCTGGATCCGTGACGACCGCTATCTGGACGACTACACCCGTTTCTGGCTGCGGGGAGCGGATGGCAAGCCACAACCGCATTTCCACCAGTTCAGCAGTTGGTTTGCGGCGGCCACCTACGACCGCTACCTCGTCAGCGGCGACCGGCAGTTCATCCTGGACCTGCTGCCCGACCTCGTCGCCGACTACCGTGCGTGGGAAAAGGAGCGTCAGTTGCCCGACGGCCTCTTCTGGCAATACGACGTGGCCGACGGCATGGAGGAATCCCTCTCCGGCTCGCGCACCGCGAAGCACATCCGCCCCACCATCAACAGCTACATGTTTGCCAACGCGCTGGCCATCGCCGAAATCGCGCAGCTCGCCGGGCGGGCTGATGTTTCCGTGGAATTCGCGGACAAGGCGCGGAGTTTGAAGTGGCTCGTGGAAAATTCCCTCTGGGACGCGGAGGCGCGCTTTTTCAAAACCCGGATCCCCGCCACCGCTTCCGCTCCCTCCGTCCTGTCTGACGTCCGCGAAGCCATCGGCTACGTCCCGTGGATGTTTGGCCTGCCGGAGCCCACTCCGGAATCCTCCTCCGCCTTCGCCCAACTGACCGACCCACGCGGCTTTGCGGCTCCGTTCGGCCTCACCACCGCCGAGCGTCGTCATCCGCGCTTCCGGTCTCACGGCATCGGCACCTGCGAATGGGACGGCGCCGTCTGGCCCTTCGCCACCAGCCAGACGCTTTACGCGCTGGCCAATTATCTGCGCGCCTCCGACGCCAGTTCAGACATCACGCAGCACGCATCACGCAGCACGTTCTTCGACGCCTTCCTCACCTACACCCGCAGCCAATACGCCGACGGCAAACCCTTCATTGGCGAATATCTTGACGAGGTCACCGGTGCCTGGATCAACCGCCGGGACCGCAGCGCCTACTACAACCACTCCACCTATGCCGACTTGCTCATTACCGGCGTTGTCGGACTCCGCCCGCGTGCGGACGACACCGTGGAAGTTCAACCGCTGCTTCCGCCGGAAACGTGGAATTGGTTCTGCCTCGACGGCGTGAAATACCACGGCCGCACCCTGACCATCTTCTGGGACAAGGACGGCTCCCGCTACGGTCGTGGTCCCGGCCTGCAAGTGCTGGCCGACGGCAAACTCATTGCCCGGACTTCTCCACTGGAGCGCATCACCGGGAGGTTGCCATGAGCACATTCTTGGCTATCGGCTATCGGCTATCGGCCATGCGGCGCACCGCATCGCTCGTCGCATCTGTCGTATCCGCCTCCTGCGCCTTCAGCCAGACGGCCCCCTTGGATTTCTCCACCGCCGGCTACGCCGCCCAAGCCCGCCCTATCCCAAATGCGCCCGTGCGCATCGTGGTTGCCGCGCAGCCCGGCGACAGCACCGCGCGCATCCAACGTGCGCTGGATCACGTCGGCGCACTCCCGCCCGACACCAACGGCCTGCGCGGGGCCGTGTTGCTGCTGGCCGGGCGCCACGAAGTGTTCGGCGGCCTCCGCATCACCAACTCGGGCGTTGTGCTGCGCGGCCAGGGCATCAGCAACACCGTCCTCTTCGCCGCCGGACAGGACCGTCGCACGCTCATTCGCGTGGTTGGCGGGACCAATACCGTTGCCGGGGAACGCATCGCCATCACCGATGCTCACGTTCCCGTCGGGGCCGCCCGCCTTCACATTGCCGACCCGCGCGCGATCCGTCCGTTGAGTCTCATCCGGCTGACGCGCCCCAGCACCACCAACTGGATCGCCCGGCTCCGCGCCACGGACTTCGGCGGCGGCGTGGGCGGCGGCTGGAAACCCGGCTCCCGCGACATCACGTGGGACCGCATCGTCACTGCCATCGAAGGCAACCGCATCACCCTCGACGCTCCTCTCACCACCGCCCTCGAGGAACCGGGGGCATACCTCGTGCCGATCCATCAGACCGGTCAAATCACCAACGTGGGCGTGGAAAACCTCACCCTCGAATCCGCCTTCGACCCCGACAATCCCAAGGACGAAAACCATTCCTGGTGCGCCATCACCATGGAACGCACCGCCGACGCCTGGGTGCGGCAGGTGGTGTTCCGGCACTTTGCCGCCTCGGCGGTGGCGCTTTACGAAACCTGTCGGCGCATCACGGTGCAGGACTGCGTTTCCCTGGCACCCATTTCCGAGATCGGCGGCTACCGGCGCCACACGTTCTTCACGATGGGGCAACAGACCTTGTTCCTTCGCTGCTACGCGGAACATGGCCGTCACGATTTCTCGGTGGGCCACTGCGCCGCCGGTCCGAACGCCTTCGTGCAATGCGAGGCCCGCGAGCCGCTCGCCGACAGCGGCCCCATCGAAAGCTGGGCCAGCGGTGTCCTCTACGACAACGTCAACATTGACGGCAACGCCCTGACGCTTGGTTATCGCGCGGGCAACAATGCCGGCATTGGCTGGGCCGCGGCGAACTGCGTGCTGTGGAATTGCAGCGCGTCCGTCATCCGCTGTTGGAATCCGCCCGGCGCCACCAACTGGAGCTTCGGCTCGTGGGCCGGCTTCGAGGGCGACGGCGAGTGGCGCAGTTCCAACGACTTCATGAAGCCGGACAGCCTGTTCGCCGCACAGTTGAAGGAACGTCTGGGCGAAGCCGCCGCCGCGCGCCTCCAACTCATGCCCCGCCCGCGCGAGGAATCCAGCAACCCGACACTCGACAAAGCCCGGGAACTCGCCGCCGCCGCGCATCAACCGCCTCCGCAACTCCGCGACTACATCCTCGCAGCCAACCAACGTGAACCCATTCCCAGCGAGACCAATGGGGCGATTCGGCTCGACGCCCTTCCACCCATTCAGGCGCCGACATTCCACGTTGCCCGTTCTGCGCTCCGCGTTACCAATGGCTGGCTCACCGTCAACGGTCGGCTCCTCATCGGCGGCACTGCGGGCGTGACGTGGTGGCGTGGGAGCATCCGCCCGGGCGAAGCCGCGAACTTCGGCCTCAACCTCACGCGCTTCGTCCCTGGCCGCATCGGCGCGGGCTTCACCGACGATCTCAACGAAGTCGCTGACCGTCTCCTCGTCGAAGGCCGCACCGCCCTCGATCACAATTACGGCCTCTGGTATGACCGCCGCCGCGATGACCATCAACGCGTGCGCCGCATGGATGGCAACGTGCTGCCGCCCTTCTACGAACAGCCGTTTGCCCGCAGCGGGCAGGGCACCGCGTGGGATGGCCTCAGCCAATACGACCTCACGAAGTTCAACCCGTGGTATTGGTCGCGCCTCCGCGAGTTTGCGGACATTGCCGACGAGCGCGGCCTCGTGCTGTTCCATCAGCACTATTTCCAGCACAACATTCTCGAAGCCGGCGCGCACTGGGCCGACTTCCCGTGGCGCTCGGCCAACAACATCAACCTCACCGGCTTCCCCGAGCCGCCGCCCTACGCCGGCGACAAGCGCATTTTCATGGCGGAATTGTTCTACGACGTTGCGCCCGAGCCGCGCGCAGACCTCCGGGTCCGCGATTGGCGGCAGCGACTGCACAAAGGCTACCTCCGCCAGTGCCTCGACAACTTCACGAACAACGTCAACGTCATCCATTTCACGAGCGCCGAATACACCGGCCCGCTCCACTTCATGCAATTCTGGCTGGATACGATTGCCGCGTGGCAAAAAGGGCAGCCCCTCACCCGCCCTTCGGACACCCTCGCCCCATCGGATGGGGAGAGGGCGGGGGTGAGGGGAAGTCCGCCGCTCATCGCGCTGAGCTGCACCAAGGACGTCCAGGACGCCATCCTCGCCGATCCAAAACGCAGCGCGGTCGTGGACGTGATTGATTTCCGCTACTGGTGGCGCACGGACCAGGGCGAGTTTGCGCCGCCGGGCGGCAAGAATCTCGCCCCGCGTCAGTTCGAGCGCCAATGGCGCGGCGGTCGTCCGAACGATGCCAACCTCGCCGACATGGCGGCCGAGTATCGCGCGCGGTTCCCCGCCAAGCCGCTGATCTGCGACTTCGATGCCGCCGGCTGGGCGTGGGTTTGCGCCGGCGGCTCGTTGCCGCGTCTGCCCCGGACCACGGACACAAACCTGCTTGCCGCGATTCCGCGCATGCAGCCGTGGCTTGAGGCCTCGGGGAAGGGCCGCTGGGTTTTGCGTGAGCCGGGACGGCAGTATCTGGTTTACGGCGGCGGCCAACTGGATTGGACGGGCGAGACCGGCGAGTTCCGGACTCACGTGGTCAATCCAGCCACGGGTGAGGTTTCGCGTGGCGGGACGGTGCCCGCCGGCCGCAGGGCGCAACTGCCCGACACCGCGGTGGTTTGGTTGATCAAGGAATGAGCCGATGAACCAGGAAGAACTCAAATTGACTCGAAGGCATCAGCGCGAGGGCAACGCCCGCCATAGTAGCGCAGACTTCCCAGTCTGCTGTATCGCGGGTTTCCAAACCTGCGAACTGCCAGCGATCCGGAAGCGGTCAAAACCGCGACGAGGTGCCGGGGTAGAAACCGGCATCACGGGCGAATCTGCGGGATTACGCTGCGGACCACGCGCTGCTCCAGGGCCAGTCTTCCGGACGGGCGCAAAGCCCGGCCGTGACGGGGTTGTTTCGGATGTATCGAGCAATCCGGGCCTTCTCCGTATCATTGCGAATCCAGTGGTCGAAGGATTCACGCTGCCAAAAAGGCTCTTCACCCAGGCCCAGAATGATTTTTGCCCTACGCGAACTGAACTGTTTCCAAGACTTCAGAATGTCGCTCAGGAGATGGTTCGGCATCGGCCAGACCACGGCGTGGACATGGTTCGGCATCACCACCCATTCCTGCAGCCGGTAGCGGCACCCGTTGAAATGTCTCAGGGTGCCCGCGACGAGTGCAGCAACGTCCGGCTGGCGCAGATGACATGCCCCTGCTCCCTGGTCAAGGTATCGCTCCACCCGGCGATGAAAGTCGCGCGCGATTGCTTTTGCGGAGTCGCTGATGGTTTCGCCGCGCTCAGCCAAATCGTTCAGTCGCCGCAGGCGTTCAGCTTTTTCCCGCTCGAACGCCATCAGCACCTCCTTGGGCAAGGAATCGGCAAGTCGAAAAGTGACGAAGTAGCAGGCCCCCTCGCGCTTCACGTGCGGCAGATAGCCGCGCGTGTGAATGCCGGAACGCAGCGGGTTTGTGGTGTCGTTCCTGACTCCGGCAGAGCGCAGTTGGTGCCGGGTGCGCTCCAGGGCGGGATTGGGTTCCTGCGAGGGGCCGGGGTGCATGACAGGAGATTAGGGCGCACGAACGAGTCTGCCAAGGGCCGCGTTTCGGCTGGCGGCGATTCCAGTCATGTTCAACATGGCGTCAGCCCGCAGGTTGGGAAACCTGCGATACAGCAGACTCGGAAGTCTGCGCTACACCTGCGGGCGGCACTGTTGCTGTTTGTGCTGGCGGGGCTGGTCGGCTCCGTCATGCCCGCCCGGGCCGAAACCATCGCCATCGTTCTCCCCACGAACGCGGCCCCACGCGTGGAGTTTGGCGCAGCGCAGCTCGCCGTGGCGTTAAAGGCGGTGAACCTCGAGGCCACCGTTGTCCGCGTGGCTCCGGCGGCGGGCCGACGAATCTGGATCCATCCCTCCCACAACCTGCCCGTGGCCCGCGAAGGCTTCCAACTCGGCCACTTTGGCGGCCCGGGAGCATTCATTGAAAGAGTGAAGGCGCGCAAGCCGGCGGCGGCGACCGAAGTTGGCCAGAGTTACACCCTTGGCGGCCCGGGGGTGCGGGACGGCGACCTGTATGTCGCCTCCGCCGACGATTCCGGCGCGCTTTACGGCTGCCTGGAACTCGCCCGGCGCGTTCGCGCGGCGGGCGGGCTGCCCGAGCGGCTGGCGTTCGAGGACGAACCCACGCTGTCCCTCCGCGGCGCCTGCGTCGGCATGCAGAAGCCCTACATCCTGCCGGGGCGGAAGGTCTATGAGTATCCTTACACGCCCGAGTTGTTCCCGTGGTTCTACGACCAGGAACTCTGGCGCCAGTTTCTCGACTTTCTCGTCGGGCAGCGGATGAACACGCTTTACCTCTGGAACGGCCACCCGTTCGCCTCGCTGGTGCGCGTGCCGGATTACCCCTACGCCGTCGAGGTGCCGGACGACGTGTTCGCGAAGAATGTCGAAATGTTCCACTGGCTGACCGCCGAGTGCGACCGCCGCGGCATTTGGCTGGTGCAGATGTTTTACAGCCTGCTGGTGTCGAAACCGTTTGCGGAGAAGCACGGCATAGACACCCAACTGGCCGTGCCCACGCCCGAAGCGCTCGACTATTCACGCAAGTCCATCGCGCAGTTTGTGCGGGACTATCCCAACGTCGGGCTGCTCGTGTGCCTCGGCGAGGCGATGCAGGACGTGCAATACCAGCTTCCCTTCCTCACCAACACCGTCCTGGGCGGCGTCAAGGACGGCATGGCGGCGGCAGGCTTGAAGGAGCAGCCGCCGGTCGTCGTGCGCGCACACGCAACCGACCCCGACATCGTGATGCCGGCGGCCCTGGTGGTGTATTCCAACATTTACACGATGGCGAAATACAACGGCGAATCCCTCACCACCTGGGAGCCGCGCGGCGAATGGCAGCGCCGGCACCTCGCCATGAGCCGGCTCACCTCGAACCACGTCGTCAACGTCCACATCCTCGCCAACCTCGAACCCTTCCGTTACAACGCGCCACGCTTCATCCAAAAATGCGTTCAGGCCGCGCGCGACCGGCTCGGGGCGACCGGACTCCATCTCTACCCGCTCTACTACTGGGACTGGCCCCATTCCCCGGACATCGTCGCGGACCCGGCCGATGCCGCGCCCGGGCCGCGCCTCAAACAATGGGAGCGGGACTGGATGTGGTTCGAGGCGTGGGCGCGCTACGCCTGGAACCCGGACATCCCTGAAGCGGCGGATCGCGCCTACTGGATGGAGCGGTTGACGGAGTTCTACGGCAACGCCGAGGCGGCGGCCAAAATTCTCGACGCGGGCAACGACGCGGGCGAATGCGCCCCCCGCCTGTTGCGGCGCTTTGGCATCACCGAGGGCAACCGCCAGACGTTGTCGCTGGGCATGACGCTCGATCAACTGGTCAACGCGCCCAAATACCGGCCCTACGACGAACTCTGGAAAAGCCAGGCGCCACCGGGCGAGCGGCTGGACGAATTCGCCCGCAAGGCCTGGCACGGCGAACCGCACGAGGGCGAGACGCCGGTGTCCATCATCCGCGAAGCCCTCGACTTTTCCCGCCGGGCCGTGGAGGCGGTGGAGGCCGCCGTGCCGCGGGTGACGAAGAACCGCGCCGAGTTCGAGCGGTTCCGCAACGACGTTCATTGCATCCGCGCGATGACCGAACATTACGCGGGCAAGGTCGAAGCCGCGCTGCACGTGCTGCGCCACCAATACAGCCGGGACATCGCCGACCTGGACAAGGCGGTTGCCCCGATGGAGGCCAGCCTGGCGGCGTTCCGGCGGCTGACCGCGTTGACCGAGCGCACGTATCGGGCCGCCAACTCCATGCAGACCGGTCATCGCCGCATTCCCTTTCCCGGCGCGGCGCAGGGGGTGGGCACCAATTACCACTGGGTCCAGGTGCTGCCGCTTTACGAGCAGGAACTGGCGGACTTCCAGGCGCAGGTGGCCGAGTTGAAGCAGGCCAAACCCGCCGGCGCGGAACCGGAGGCGCCCGTCGCGCCGTGGCCGGCGGCGCCCTTCCGGCTCCTCAGCGCGCACGCGGAAACTTACGAGGTGAAACCGGGCGCACGCCCCTTTGCCGACCGCAAATACACCCTCACACGCCTCGCGCCGGAACTGCACGGGCTGACCGGCATCCGCTTCTCGCACGAGGAGGCCAAGAACGGACGTTACGTGCCGGTGGAATTTGAGGTGAGCGAGCCGGTGCGCGTGTTGGTCGGCTATTTCCAGAGCGACCGTGACATCTGGCTCCAGGTGCCGAACCTGGACTTCGCCTCGCACGCCGACGAGCGCGGCGGGCTGGAGGTCGTGCTTCGCAACGCGGCCGCCATCGAGGAATGTCCGGACGTGAACGTCCACGCCTTCCGCTACGAGCCGGGCCGGCACAAGCTGGAACTGATCGGCAAGGGCGGCTTTGTGGTGCTGGGCGTCGTGCCCCAGACGGTGCCGTTGCAGAAACGCGATGCAGGGAAAGGAGCGAAATGAATTCCGAAGCCCGAAACTCGAAATCCGAATACCAGTCTCTCCCTTCGCGGCCCGGCGCGGCTCGGTCACCGAGCCTCGAATTTCTTTCGGGTTTCGTCCTTCGGATTTCGGTCTTGCTCGTCTTGTGCGGTCTGGGCGCCCGCGCGGATACGAACACCGTTTATCTCTTCAGCACGTTCCGCGAGCCGGAGCAGGATGGGCTGCGCTTTGCCTACAGTCTGGACGGCTACCACTGGACCAACGTGCCCGGGCTTTTCCTCAAGGCCCGGGTCGGCGGCGGCATCATGCGCGACCCGAGCATCTGTCGCGGACCGGACGGCACCTGGCATCTGGTCTGGACCTCCGCCTGGCGCGGCGACCGGGGTTTCGGCTACGCGCACTCGAAGGACCTCGTTCACTGGTCCGAACAGCGGTTTTTGCCCGTCATGGAACACGAGCCGGACACCGTCAACGTCTGGGCGCCGGAACTCTTCTACGACGAAGAGGAAGGCCGGTTCATTCTTTGCTGGGCTTCCACGATTCCGGGGCGGTTCCCGGATCACCTCGAGGCGCGCGACAACAACCACCGGATGTATTACACCACCACGCGCGACTTTCACACCTTCACGCCCACGCAACTGTTCCTGGACCCGGGCTTCAGCGTGATTGACTGCCAGATATTGAAAGTAAACGGCAAACCCCTCACCCCGTCCCGCTCCCCGTCGGACGGGGAGAGGATGGCCGAAGGCCGGGAGAGGGGCGGCCCGGCTTACGTTCTGCTGCTCAAGGACAACACCCGGCCGCAACGCAACCTCCGCGTGGCCTTCGGCGACACGCCGCTCGGGCCGTGGCGCGACCTTTCCCCCAACCTCACCGCGCATCTCACCGAAGGCCCCAGCGCGCTGAAGATCGGCGACGACTGGATCATCTACTACGAGTCCTACGACGCGAAGCATTACAGCGCGATGAAGACGCGGGACTTCAAGACCTTCACGGACGTGACAGCGGAGATGACTTTCCCCGAGCGCCTGAAGCACGGCACGGCCTTTGCGGCCACGCGAAAGGACCTGGACTACCTGTTCAAGGTCGGCACGCAGCAGGTGGCGAATGTGCGGCTGCCGTGGGTTTCCCCCGTGCCGCCTGCCGAGGTCCAGCGGCGGCGGGCGGAAATTGAAAAGGTCGCCCAACGCGGGCCGTTCCAGCCGGACTGGGCGTCCATCACCAACACCTTCCAGACGCCCCGCTGGTATCAGGACGCCAAGTTCGGATTGTTCATCCATTGGGGCGTGTATGCCGTGCCGGCGTTTGGCAGCGAATGGTATCCACGCGAAATGTATGTGCCGGGGACGAAGGAGTTCCATCACCACGTCGCCACCTACGGTCCGCAGGCGCGGTTCGGCTACAAGGATTTCATCCCGCGGTTCCAGGCGGAGCGGTTCAACGCGCGGGACTGGGCGCGATTGTTCAAGAAGGCGGGCGTGAAATACGTCATCCCGGTCGCCGAGCATCACGACGGGTTTCCGATGTATGCGAGCGGCCTGACGGAGTGGTCGGCGGCGAAAATGGGGCCGAAACGGGATTTGATCGGCGAACAAGCGCGCGCGTTCCGCCGGGCCGGGCTGGTGTTTGGCCTGTCCTCGCATCGCGCGGAGCACTGGTTCTTCTTCGACCACGGGATGTATTTCGACTCCGACGTGCGCGACACGAATTTCGCCGCGCTCTACGGCCCCGCCGTCAACAAGCGCATGGCCGAGGCGCAGGCCGAGCCGCCGGATCAGGACTTTCTCGATGACTGGCTGCTGCGCGCGTGCGAGATCGTGGACCGGTATCGCCCGGCGGTGCTGTATTTCGACTGGTGGATCTGCCAGCCGGTCTTCCAGCCGTATCTCAAGACGTTCGCCGCCTACTACTACAACCGCGGGGTCGAGTGGCGGCAGCCTGTCGCCATCAATTTCAAGGAGTGGGAGGGCATCTCGTTCCCGCGCGGGGCCGGCGTGTTTGACATGGAACGCGGCGCGGCCGCGGACCTCCAGCCGGAGTTCTGGCAAACCTGCACCTCGGTCTCGCGCACCTCCTGGGGTTACGTCACCAACCACGTCTATAAGGATGCCGACGAACTGGTGGACGAGCTGGTGGACGTGGTCAGCAAGAATGGCGCGCTCCTGCTCAACATCGGCCCGCGCGCGGACGGCACGATTCCCGAACCGGAGCAGCAACTGCTGCGCGACATCGGCGCCTGGCTCAAAGTGAACGGCGAGGCCATCTACGGCACCCGCCCGTGGCTCCGGTTTGGCGAAGGCCCGACGCGCGTGGCCGCAGGCCCGTTCACCGACAAGCAGAAGAAGCCCGCATTCACGGCGGAGGACATCCGCTTCACGACCAAGGGCGGGACGCTCTATGCCATCGCCCTGGCCTGGCCGGAGGACCGGCAACTGCTCGTGCGTTCGCTTCCGGCAGCCGAACATCCGGTGCGCCAAGTCCGGCTGCTGGGCCACCGGGGGCGGCTAACTTGGACGCAATCCGCCGATGGCTTGCACGTCACCCTGCCGTCCCGCCCGCCCAGTCCCTACGCCGTGACCCTGGCCATCACGCCGCGCGAGCGGCGGTGATGGCGGAACTCCGGCGTCTGCCGACCGCCGCCACGAGGGCGCTGCATTCGGGCGAAAGCCGCCATCCTTGTCGCCCTCACTTGGGAGGCGGCATCAACGTTCTACTGCGGCGGTGCGGCGGGCGCGTTGGGGTCAATGAAGGCGTTCGGATCGGGCCGCTCCACCGCCCCGCCGGTGCGGATGGCGCGGATCGCGATGCCGCGCTTGCCGGGCAGCACCACGCTGCGGCCCTGAATGTCCACGAAATGGTAGTTGTCCTTCTTCTTCGTGACGAATTCGCCGGGCACGGGTGTGATGGTCATGTCCCACACGTCAATCACGTCCACCCGGAAGCGCATGCCCTCCGCGACGCCGCGTTTGTAGAGCTGGAACACCCAGTTCGTGGGCGTCGAACGCCCGAAGTAGGTCAGGTAGTATTCGCCCGGAACGCCGGCGGTGTCGGGGTCGTTCCATTTGTCAATCGGATCCAGGCCGTCGCGCGGGCCGTCCTCGAGGATTTTGCGGAGAAACGCCAGGCGCGGCACGCTGTGGCCGAGGATTTTGCCGCCGAACGACGTCCAGGTGTCCTCGTCCAGCGTGTTGAAATAATCGCCGTGGCCGACGTAGGTGCCGCCCGCCGTGCCGCACCAAAAGCGATGCACCATGCTGAAGCCGTCCAGGTCCGCCCAGCGGAACTTGGCGTCGCCCTCGTATTTCACCTCGTCATACACCACCGGTTTGCGCCACGGGTCGCGATACATCTGGGCGCTGCCGGGCGTTTCGACGGCGATGCCGTTTTGCATGCTGACGTGCGTGATCCAGGGCCGGTTGTGATCAAAGAGGAGATGGCCGTTGTGAATCGAGCGGAGGTGGTTGTAAGGGTCGCACGCCTGGACGAGCGCGCCGAGACGGTCCCAGTCGGCCTCGGTCTTGGTGCGGAGGAAGTCCCATTCGTTGGCGAGCGACCACCAGACGTTGCGGAACGCGGCGAACCGGGCCACGACGTAGCGGACGTAAAGCTCGTCCTGTTCCGCCGTCATGGTCTCGAAGCCCCAGCGGCCGTAGGGGTTGAACAGGATGAGGTCGGCCTCGATGCCGAGGTCGCGCAGTTGGGCGAGGCGCTTTTCGTAATGGCGGAAGAACTCCGGGTTGAACCGCGTGAAATCCCAGTCGCGCGGCGGCGTTCCGGCGTAGGGCCAGCGGGGCGGGGCGAACTCGTTGCGATAGGGCGTGGGCTGCTGCGTGATGAGCATCCGCGCCTTGTTGAACGGCGAGGCGGCCAGCGTGCGGAGCGTTTCCTCCTGGAGCTCCTCCGGCGTGTCCACCCAGTTGTAGATCGTGGTCCCGACCTGCTTGAACGGCGTGCCGTCCGCGTAAGCGAAATGGTAGGTGTTGTGAACGCGCACCGGGCCGTGATTGCGCGGGCCGGGCGGCGTGACGGTGAACTCGCCCGTCTTGCCCGTCAGCTCCCAGCGGTTGGCCCTGGTTTCGTAGCGCCACCGCCCCGGCGCGTCCGGCATGAAGCGGACCCGATAAACGCCGTCGCCGTCGTAGAAGCCGGCCGCCTCGACCTGCCGCGCGCCGTTGTCAAACATGGCGGAGAGGCGGACATCGGTGAACGGGTTGCCGTTGGTCGGGCCGCGCAACTCGATTTCAAAGATGTCCCACTGCTCGACAGCGCGGGGCGCGGCGGGGGAAACGCCGGCCAGGAAGAGCAGCGCCGCCGCGCAGACCAGTGAGGGATGAAGGTTGGATTTGGCGTTGCCAGGAGCGTTCCGCCTCCGCGTGGCAACGGCGACCGGCGCGCTTGTTATCATCATCGCATTCATGGTTGCTCGAGGGTGCTGACAAACTCGTATTGCCCCGCCTCCGCTTCGCAGGCGAGGAATTGCCCTTCCCGGCCCAGAACGCGCAAGCCGGGCGCCTGTTCCACCGGGACACCCGCGACCGTCACAGACGCATTGGCCGCCGTGGGCACAAACACGCGCGCCGCAGTGTTGGCAGGGATGCGGATCGCCCACTCGAAGCTCCGCCCGGCGCGCCGCCAGGCGCTGCGGATCTCGCCATGATGGGTGCGGTGGCGGGCGTGGACAAACTCGAGCCGCGCGCAGGGAAACGGGCGCAGGACGAAGCGCTGGAACCCCGGGTGTTCGGGGTCGAGTTCGATGCCGGCGAGATGCCGGAACAGCCATTCCCCGACCGAGCCGAGCGAGTAGTGGTTGAACGAGTTCATCTGCGGATTGAAAAAGCCGTCCGCCTCGGTCCAACCGTTCCAGCGTTCCCAGATGGTGGTGGCGCCATGCCGCACGGGGTAGAGCCAGGAAGGGTAGGTCTCCTGCAACAGCAACCGGCACGCGACGTCGTGATGGCCGGTGAGCGTGAGCTGCGGATTCAGGTGCCGGATGCCGAGGAAGCCGGTGTTCAGATGCCAGTCCTGGGCCGCGATGAGTTCGACCAGCCGGGCGGCGGCCGGGGCGCGGACCTCCGGCGGCAGCAGATCAAACGCGAGCGCCAGCACGTAGGCCGTCTGCGTTTCGACCGTGAGCCTTCCGTCGGCGCGAAGCCATTCCCGCTGAAACGCGGCGCGCACCTTCTCAAACATCGCCTGGAACCGCGCAGCCTCCTCCCCCCGCCCCAGGACGCGCGCCAGGCCGGCCATTTTTGCGGCGTCGTCGGCCCAGAAGGCCGTGGCCAAAAGATTCTTCATCGGCGAATGGGTGCGGAACGAGGTGTCGCTCGGCAGGCAGAGCCAGTCGCCGTAGTTGTTGCCCAACTCGTGGACGCGCAGGCCATCCGGGTTGTGGCGCTCGATCCAGTCGAGCCATTTCACCATCGCGCCCCAGTGACGCTCGACAATGCGGCGGTCGCCATACACCTGCCAGAGCGTGTGGGGAATGATGATCCCCGCATCCGCCCAGCCGGCGGCACCGCCCAGTCCGTCGAGGCCGACGAAGTTTTCGCCCTCGCGAAGCCGCGGGGCGGTGTCGGGAAAGACGCCCTCCGCCGTTTGCGCGTCCGCCACGTCCACCATCCACTTGGTGAAAAAGGCGGCGACGTCCATGTTGTAGCTGGCTGTGCGGAGGAACACCTGCGCGTCGCCCGTCCAACCGAGGCGCTCGTCGCGTTGCGGGCAGTCCGTGGGCACGGAGAGAAAGTTGTCCTTCTGCGACCAGAGCGAATTCAGCCAGAGGCGGTTCACGCCGGGATGCGAACACTCGAACCAGCCGGTCTGCTCGAGGGCGGACCGGACCACGCAGCCCTCCACGGAACGGATCAGACGGGCCAAACCGCCACTCCCATCCCCGCCGACTTCCGCAGGCGGTTGAACGGTCAATTCCACATGCTGAAATCCATGGAACGTGAAATGCGGCTCGAAGACCTCCTCGCCGCCGCCGTGCGCGATGAAGACATCCGTGGCCTTCGCGCGGCGGAGGTTCTCGGTGTAAAGCGTGCCGTCCGGATTCAGCCGCTCGCCATGTCGCAGGGTGAAGCGGGTGCCCGCCGGGGCGTTCACGGTGAGGCGCACCCAGCCGGCGATGTTCTGGCCGAGGTCGTAGAGGAACACGCCCGGACGCAGTTCCCGCACCGCGACCGGCGCAAGCCGCTCAACCACGCGCACTGGTTCGGAACGCTGGGCGACGAGCGGCACGCCGGGCGGCGGGACTTCGCGCACGGGCAGCCAGGGAATCGTGACGGGTGACGGGTGACGGGTGACCGCGTTTTCCGCCAGGCCCGGCGCGTCCCAACCGGGTATTTCCCGGCGGGCATCATAGGTTTCGCCCATCATGAAATCGGAGAACCGGATCGGCCCGGTGTGGCAGGTCCACGAATGGTCCGTGTTCAGCGTGAGGCGCTGACCGCCGGCCAGTTCGATTTCCAGTTGCGCCAGCAGGCTGTTCTCGAGCGAGCCGTAGCGGGCGCGGGTTTCCTGCCAGCCCACGTATCCGCTCCACCAACCGTCCCCCAGCACCGCGCCGAGGGCGTTGCGACCGGGGCGGAGCATCGCGGTGACGTCATAAGTGCGGTAGTGCAGGCGCTTGTCGTAGTCGGTCCATTCGGGGGCGAAGACATCATCGCCCACACGCCGACCGTTGATGCGCAACTCGAACAGGCCGCGCGCGGTGGCATAGAGCGTCGCACGTTGGACCGGGCCGGGCACCTCAAACTCCTTCCGGAACAACCCGGGCGTGCCGCAATCGGTCAACGTCGGGGCGATGGCTTCGGGATCGCGACGATAAATCTCGGGATGGGCGGCAATCCATCGCGCGGACCAGTCGGACGGCGTAAGCAATCCCATCGTCCAGAACGCCGGGGGCGAAACGGCGGACTGGCCGGTCTCATCCCACGCCTCGACGCACCAGTGACATTGGTCGCGGGAAGACAGCGGCGCGCCGGCATAGACGATCTGCGTGGTCTGGTCGCCCGCCACCCGGCCGCTGTCCCAGCGGTCCGCCGCGCCGGCCGCGAGCGCTTCGTGCGAACGGGCGACGCGGATCCGATAGGCGGTTTGCCGTGCGCCGCGCCGGTCTGATTCCAGCCGCCAGCTCAGGCGCGGCGCCGGTTCGTCCAGGCCGAGCGGATTGACGAGGTATTCGCAGCGGAGTTGAACGACGGCGAGGTCAGCCATTCGCGGAGGGGTCGTGTTTGATCCAAAAGATGGCGGTGCCGAACCAGAGGATCATGCCGACGATGAGCAGCGTCTTGTTGGTTCCATCCGAAATGCGCCCGGCCCACGCCAGCAACGGCGCCAGGACGGTGAGCGCGAGGCCGAGATAGGAGATGGTTTTAAGCGCGGTTTGCATGGGCTTGGTGGTGAGAGCGGGCGGGGCGGAGCCAGCGTTGTTGGATGAGGCTGCACCCGGTGTAGAGCGTGACGGCAAGAATCCACTCCGGGAGCACCTGCATGAAAAAGTCGGGCCGGTAACGCGCCAGAAACGCGGGCAGCACGTCGTTCAGCCCGCGGAAGGCGGCGTAGTTGTCCTTGGCGAAGAGCAGGAAGCAGATGATCACCGAACCAAACCACCCGACGGCGGCGGGCCAGCTCGCACGCAGGCGATGTTTCTCCGCGAAATTCCGCTCCAGCCCCAGCTTCGGGAACACCCAGTAATCAATGAAGATGAACGCCCCCAGGGGCATGAAGAACAGCCCGTAGTTGCCGACCACGCGGTCGAGGTAAAAGTTCACTGCCGGCACGCAGGCCGTGATAATCATCACCACGCCCGCGATGAGCGTGACCAGCCAGCGGCTCCAGTTGGGGGTGGCGGTCTGGAAGGCAAGGCCGGCCCGGTAGAGGGTGGGGTTGGCCGTTGTCCAGCCCGCCAGCACCACGCACACCAGGCCCGCCCAGCCCGCGCCCAGCCACGCGATGTTGCCGGGGGTGGGATTCGGATTCGCCACCCCGGCGGCGCGCGCGTGTTCCATGAACGCGGCGCACATGATGCCCGAGCAAATCCACGCCAGGTAGTGCCCGATGAACATGCCGAACGCCGACGCGAAGCCGTAATACCATTTCTTCGCGTAGCGGAAGATCGTCACGTCGCCCATGCCCATGTGCTGGGAAATGTTGCAGAGCCACGCCAGCCCCACGCAGCTCCAGAAGCCATACTGGGACTGTCCCTCGAACGGCACGCCCGTCCAGATCTTGGTCTGCGCCACCTCCCAGAAATCGCCCGGACTGCGCACCCCCAGCAGCCCCAGTCCCGTGACGCCCCCCGCCACAAAAATCAGCGGCATCCACGGTGCGCAGACCTTGGAGAAATGCGCGATGCGCTCGAAGCCCAGCACCGCCAGCACGGCAATCACCGCCCCGATGACCGTCGCCACCGCGATCCACGGCAGGCTGGGCCAGCGTTCGCCGGCGGCGTAGTTCGCGCTCTCGATGCCGAGCGGATGCGCGATGGCGGTGGTTGAGACGTTCACCATCGCGCCCGCCAGCAGACAGAGCACCAGGGCAAAGGCGCCGGAGTAGAGAATGGTGAGATACGGGCCGGCGATCTTGCGGATCTGCCAATACACCGTGAGCCGCTCGCGCACCGCGATCGGCGCGCACATCAAAGCCCAGCTCAACACCGCCAGCACGTTGCCCACCAGCAGCCCGACCAGCGCATCCAACGCGGACACCCCGTGCGCCACCAGCAGCGTGCCCAGGACAAACTCCGTGCCCGCCACATGCTCGCCGGCAAACATGGCGATGAAGGTTTTCCCGCCGTGCAGCTTCTTCTCGCTGACCGGCTCGCGGTCGTATTCGTAGAGCGCGTCCAGGCGCTCGACCAGGGTTTGCGGGCGGGTGGGCTGGCTCATGGGCACAAAAGGCCGTTCACGCAACGGCCATGAAATGGCGGGCGGACCACCGGGGTTTCATGCGCGGGAGCCTAGCGAACGGCCGCCCACGCACCAATGGATTCCGCGCCCGGAGGAATGGCTTTTTGCCCACCAATTTGTGCCCCGCGCCCCGGGCCGCCGCCGTCCCGGCCTGCCCGCTTTGTGAAGCTTTTTCGGGTGGATTGTGCATTTCGCCCGGCGCGGCTTTCAGCAATGCTGCCGTCATGATCAAGACCACCCCTACTCTCGGCGTCATCTACGGCAACCGCGATTTCTTCCCCGATGCCCTCGTCACCGAGGCGCGGGCGGACCTCGCGAAGCTTTTCGCGGAACTCGGCATCCGGGCCATCCAGCTTGGTGAATCCGATTCCAAACTGGGCGGCGTCGAGACGCACAACGACGCCCGCCAATGCGCCGAACTGTTCCGCCGGCACCGGGACGAACTGGACGGCGTCCTCGTCTGCCTGCCGAACTTTGGCGACGAGAAGGGCGTGGCCGATACACTGAAGCTCGCCGGCCTGAACGTGCCCGTGCTCATCCAGGGTTACCCCGACGATCCCAAACAGCTCATGCCCGCGCGCCGCCGCGATGCCTTCTGCGGCAAGATTTCCGTCTGCAACAACCTCGTGCAGGCCGGTCTCAAGTTCTCCCTCACGAGCCAACACGTCTGCCATCCGTTGTCCGAAAGCTTCAAGCGCGACCTC
>JBKBTZ010000041.1:0-27993 GCA_046290825.1 Limisphaerales bacterium | reverse complement strand
AACCGGGCAGTCGTTCCATAGGGCGCGGCAAACTAGCGTCCGGCGGCGTTCCGCCCGCTGCTTCGCCGTCCGTGCGCAAGATGGCCGCGGACCTCGGCATTGACCTCGCGCGGGTTCCGGCCACGGGCCGCGGCGGGCGCGTGGAACTGGCCGACCTCCGCAACTACATCGCCTATCTCCAGTCCGTCGCCTTCGCGCCCAAGGCGGCCGACGCCCCCGCCGCCGCGAAGCCCGCCGAATCCATTGACTTCTCGAAATGGGGACCGGTCCTGAAGAAGCCCATGTCGGCCATCCGCCAGACCATCGCGCGGCGCATGTCCGAGAACTGGAACGCCATTCCGCATGTCACGCAGTTTGACGAGGCCGACATCACCGGCCTGCTCGAACTGCGCAAGCGCCACGTTGCCGCGTATGAACAGAAGGGCGCGCGCCTGACCGTCACCGCCCTCATCCTCAAGGCCGTGGCCGATACGCTGATGAAGCATCCCATCTTCAACAGCAGCCTTGACGAGGTGAACAACGAGATCGTGCTCAAGGAATACATCCACCTCGGCATTGCCGTGGACACCGACACCGGCCTGCTGGTGCCCGTCATTCGCGACGCCAACAAGAAGAGCGTCTTCCAGCTCGCCAAGGAACTGGAGGAACTCGGCCAGAAGGCCCGCGACCGCAAGGTGTCCGCCGAGGAATTGCGCGGCGGCTCGTTCACCATCTCCAACCAGGGCGCGATCGGCGGCGGCCATTTCACGCCGATCGTCAACAAGCCCGAGGTCGCCATTCTCGGCCTCGGCAAAGGCGCGGTGAAACCGGTCGTGCGCGACGGCAAAATCGAGCCGCGCACCCTGCTCCCGCTCTCCGTCAGCTACGACCATCGCGTGATTGACGGCGGCAACGCGGCCCGGTTCACCGTGGACCTCGTCGCGGCCATCCAGAACCTCAACGACGCCGACGTCAAACTGTAACCCCTCTTTTGCTCATGGACCCCATCACCACTGAAGTCGTTGTCATCGGCGCCGGCCCCGGCGGTTACGCCGCCGCGTTCTATGCGGCCGATCTTGGCAAGAAGGTCATCCTCGTCGAACGCGAGAAGCGTCTCGGCGGCGTGTGCCTCAATCGCGGCTGCATCCCCTCCAAGGCCCTGCTGCACGCCACCCATGCCCTTGCCGCAAGCGACGAATCGGCCCACCGCGGCATCGTCTTTGCCAAGCCCACCGTGGACCTCGACAAGCTCCGCGCCTGGAAGGAATCCATCCTGACCAAGCTCGGCGGTGGCGTCGCGCAGCTCGCCAAGATGCGCAACGTCCAGGTCATCACCGGGCGTGGTTATTTCGAGGACTCGACCACGCTCCGCGTCGAGACCGAGGCAGGGAACCAGTTCATCAAGTTCGAGCAGGCCATCCTCGCCGCCGGCTCCAAGCCCGCCCTGCCCAAGGCGTTCGACCTCGGCAACCCGCGCGTCATGACCTCCACCGAGGCGCTGGAAATCGAGGACATTCCCCCGCGTCTCCTGGTCATCGGCGGCGGTTACATCGGCATGGAACTTGGCACCGTCTATGCCCGGCTCGGCAGCGAAGTCATCGTCGTCGAAGCCCTGGACAATGTCCTGGCCGGGGCCGACCAGGACCTCGCCCGCCCCGTGGTCCAGGCCGCGAAAAAGGCCTTCAAGGAAATCCGCACCAAGGCGAAAGTCCTCAGCATGGCCACCGCCGGCAAACAGATCAAAGTCGTGATCGAGCACGAAGGCCAGCAGTTGACCGAGCTTTACGACCGCGTCTTGGTTTCCGTCGGCCGCACCCCCGCCGGGGATGACCTCGGCCTGGAGAACACCAAAGTCGTCCGCGACGAGAAAGGCTTCGTCGAGGTCAACGCCCAGCAGCAGACCGCCGACCCAAACATCTACGCCATCGGCGACATCGCGGGCGGCGTGTTGCTCGCGCACAAGGCCCACAAGGAGGCCCGCATCGCCGTCGAGAACATCTGCGGCCAGCCCGCCGCGTTTGAGAACATCCTCATCCCCGCCGTCGTCTTCACCGACCCCGAACTGGCGTGGGTTGGGTTGACCGAAGCCGAGGCCCGGGCCAGGAACGTCAAGGTCGAGATCGCCAAGTTTCCGTGGGCGGCCTCGGGCCGCGCGTTGTCCTTCGACCGCACCGACGGCCTCACCAAGCTCATCATCGAGCCGGAGTCCGAGCGCATCCTGGGCGTTGGCATCGTGGGGCACAACGCGGGCGAACTCATCGCCGAAGCCACCGTGCTCATCGAGATGGGCGCCACCGCCAAGGACCTCGCGTTGACCGTGCATCCCCATCCCACGCTTTCGGAGACGCTGATGGAGGCGGCGGAAATGTTCTACGGCCACGCCACCCACGCGCTGGCCAAGAAACGCGCCGCGCACTGAGCCGAAATTGGGATTGTTTTCGCGGGCTTCTGAAATAGGATTCCCGCCGCCCGATCGCCTGATCGGGCAGGGTTTTCGGTCGGGGCGTAGCGTAGCCTGGCTAGCGCGCTTGCTTGGGGTGCAAGAGGTCGCGAGTTCAAATCTCGCCGCCCCGACCATTTTCTTCCTGCCAATTTCCCGTCGCACTCGCCCCCCTCACGCATCACGCATCACGGATTACAGATTGCGTGATGATGCGTGAGGCGTGATGCGTGAATTCCCCTGGTAGCCTCACCTCCCCCCTTGTGTCCGCCGCTGAACGGGCCTACCGTTAAGGTGGTTTTGGGAGGGCGGAGAATCGCTCCCCGGCGCGAGCCGGGGGGAGGAAAGTCCGAACACCACCGGGCGCGATGCCGCGTAACCCCGGCCCGTGCGGCGGGGATACACGCGGGCGGGCGGCGTCAAGGCCGCCTGACGGACAGTGCCACAGAAAACAAACCGCCGGCCCGGCAACGGGTCGGTAAGGGTGAAAAGGTGCGGTAAGAGCGCACCGCGCGAAGCGCAAGCGACGCGGCACGGAAAACCCCATCGGGTGCAAGGCCAAATAGGGGATCTTGGAGCGGCCCGTTCCACGGCGGGGCAACCCGCCGGATCCCGGGTATGGCTGCTGAGACAAATGATTCTCTCCCCGGAACCCTCCGGGCAGACAGAATTCGGCTTACAGCCCTCCCAAAACCACTTCCCACTTCTCCCCCGCTCAACGCTTCAGGTCATCAAAGTAATCCCGCACCGGCCCCTGATAGTTGCGCGGCACCCGGTCCTGATTGAGCGCGGCGGCGGCGTCCGTCTGCGCCGCGGTCGCGGCCTCCTCGAACTGCACCCGGCTCGTTCCCTTGATGCTCACCCCGGGCAGCGTGATGGCGGGCATCCGGTCCCCGGGCGAAAACTGACCCCGCACCTTCGTCGGCGTGAGCGCCTCGTTCAATCGGGCATCCCGTTCCGTCAGACCGCGTGGATCGTAGTCGGGCCGCAGCACGCCGGAATTGTCCACCAGTTCGTCACTCATGGGAATCTCGCCCAGCGCGCCGGCGTCGTCGTCCGCCCACGTGCCCACACCCGCCGGACTGGGGCGGCTGCCTTTGTCATGGGAGGGTCTCCGGCTTAGCGACCACCGTTGTCCGGAGCCGACGCACATCGAGGCGTTCCGCAGCGCTTCGAGTGTGGAAGCCAGGGACTGGCAGTTGCCGAACTGTTCCAGCAGGTTTTCGAGTTCCTTCGCCGCGTCGGCCAGCGACTGCGCGGCCTTCGCCTGGTCGCCGGCCTTCATCTGGTTGGCGGCGGTGCTCAAATGCTTCGCACATTCGCCGTAAGGACTGGCGGGATCCACCGCCTTGGCGACCTCCTCCAGCATCTTTTGCAGCGTCTCGGGGGAAACGTTGCCGGCCTGCAACTGGCGAACCATCTTCTCCAAGGTTTGCTGCGCGAGGTCGGCCTGGCCTTTTTCAAGCTGCTCGGCCAGGTTCTTCCCCAGCTTCTCCAACTGCTGGCTCACCGACTGCATCTGCTTCGCAAGCTGGTTCAATTTGTCCAGGTCCGCCAGGGCGGCGTCGAGGTTTTGCAGGAACTTGTCCACGTCATTTGCGGCCAGCGCGGCGATGGCGTCATCCAGGTTGGGCAGTTCCAGCCCCAGTTCGGCGGCGGCCTGCGCCAGCGACGAAAGGGACTGGCTCATTTCCCGCCGGGCGGCCGCGGCGCCGGGATTGTTTTTGTCGGCCAGCGCGCGGGCGGCGTCCTGGAGCTGCTCCATCTTTTGCTTCAATTCTCCGGTCTTCTCCGGGTCGGGCTCCTTGCCCCCCAGTTGTTTCTGCAACGCCTCCATCTGCTGCTGCAATTCGCGGCCCGAGGGCTGGCTGGGACCGCTGGCCCGCATGGCCTGGTCCAACCTGCGCATCACGGGATCCTTGCCCAGTTCGCGAAGTTGCTCCTTCAACTTGTCCTGCGCGCTCGCCAGGTCGCGCAAGGCTTCGGCCCGGGTGAGTTCAGCTTTCTGAAACGTGTCCGCCAACGCGGCCACCTGTTCCAGCGCCTGACGCACGGGGTCGGCGGTGGGCGGGCGGCTGGCCAGTTCGTGGCGGGTCAGTTCGGACAGGCCACGCCCCACGTCCTTCATGACCTCTTTTTCCACGGCGCGCTGCTTCTGCGCCGGGGTGCGGTAGGCGGGCACAAATCCCAGCCCGACGGCCACCGCCAGCACCATCGTGCTCCAGTAGGCGGCCCGCGTCAGATGGAACGGCACCAACCGGCGCGGGTCCACCTCGCGTGCGTGTGTGGCGGCGTCGTGAACGACCAGTTCTCGCCAGAGCGGTTTGCCCGGTGCCTGCGCCACTTCCAGCGCCGTGCTGAGACGCTCCTTGAGATTCTGCCGGACGTCCACCCAACGGGCGGTGGCGGCGAGGGAGGGCTTGCGCCAACCGCCCGCCACCGCGCCGATCAGTGGCGCCAGGGCGGCGGGCAAGGCCGCCCAGAACAGCCACGTCTCCGGCACGGGCAAAAGTTTGTAAGTGGCGAGTGCAGCCAACCAGACAGACGCCCCCACCAGCAATCCCAGCCACAACCCGCGCAGCGTGCGCTGCCAGCGCAGCCGCCGGGCAGCCCGCTCCAGCGCCGCGGTGACCAGTTGCAAATCACTCATAAACTCGTTCTCTCGAATCGGCCCCGGTTGAAAGCGGCCCCTTCGGGATTTGACGGGAACATCGCCGAGACCGCCGGCTTTGGCCAGTGAATTACCGTCGGCCCCGCTTGACGCTGCCAGGCGCCGCTGCAACTGTTCGCCGACCTGGCGCAGTCCAACTCCATGACGGCGAACTCGAGCGTGTTCGACCGCATTTCGCAACTTCCCGCCGCACAGGCCCTCGCGCGGCGTTTGGAAGCGGGAGGGCTGTTGTCGTGCGCCACGGTCAGCCGCGCCGCGCAGGCCTTCCTCGCCGTCTGGTTGCGCGCCGGCTGGTCGGAACGCCCGGTGGTCCTCGTCACCGACACCCTGAAAATTCAGGAGACGGTCTTTCAGGACGTGGCCACATGGATGGGAATGGGGCGATCAAATTCCCGCAACCAAGCCCCCCTGCCCCATCTCCCGCCGCCCTTGTTTTATCCGGCGTGGGACATTCTCCCCCACGAAGCCCGGCTTCCGCATGTGGACGTCATTTCCGAGCGCCTCGAAACGCTTCTCACCCTCACGGCGAACGCCACGCGCATCACGCCCCTGATTGTCACCAACGTCGTCGCGCTGCTTCAACGCACCTTTCCGGCTGCCGAACTCGCCCGCCGCACACGACAACTCAAACGCGGAGACCGCCTCGCACCGCTGGACCTCGTCGAATGGCTCGAAGAACAGGGCTACGAGCCGGAGGCCAAGGTCGAGAGCAAGGGGCAATTGGCGCTGCGGGGCGGCATTCTGGACGTGTTTCCGCCAACCAGCCCCTGGCCGGTGCGGCTGGAATTCTTCGGGGACGAACTGGAATCACTGCGCGAGTTTGATCCCCTGACGCAGATTTCGCGGGAGACGACCGAAACCGCCACTCTGCCGCCCGCCGGCGAACTCGGACTGCTCAAACGCGGAACCGGGAGCGTGGAATGCGAATCAGAAGCCAGCACACCGCTGGCCAGCTTGCTCGATCATCTCCCCGCCAACACGATTTTCCTGCTGAGCGAGCCGTTGGAACTGGAGGAACAGGCGGCCCTCTATGCCTCGCAGGTGCCGGCTGGTGACCGGTTCTTCGTCCCTTGGGCGGCGTTTCGAGATGAGGCCGTGCGCCGCGGGATGAGTTGGGTGGAGTTGAGCGAGGCGGACGCCGCTTGGGACGGCGATGACATGTCAGCGCTTCATTTGCCGGGGGACCTGTCCCCCGACATGGCGCGTCAAGCCGGGCCGACGGAAAGTGGCAACCCGTCACCGCCCTTCAAACTCCACCTTCCCTCCCTCGACGCCTTCCGTCCGCTCGTCGAGCGCGCGCCCGAGCCGCCGGTCGCCGAGGCGCAGCGGCGGGAGTTCTTTCATCAACTGCACCGCTGGCTGCGCCAGGGTTTCGCCGTCCATGTCTTCTGCAACAACGAAGGCGAACGCCAGCGCTTCACGGAAATCTGGTCGGAATTGGGCTTGGAAGCCGATGCCTCTGGCGCGGATCACGCATCCCACATCACCCAAATCGGCACCCTTTCCCGTGGCTTTCTGAGCGACGAGGCGAAGCTGGTCGTCGTGACCGACGCCGAGATCTTTGGCCGCTACAAACGCCAGCAACCGCGTCGGCTGAAGTCCGCCCACGCCCAGGCCGCCCGCTCGGCATTGGACATTGATTTCACCGAATTGGAAGCCGGCGACCTCGTTGTCCATCTGCACTATGGCATTGGCAAATTCCTTGGCCTGCAAGCCCCCCCCGAAACCTCGGGGGATCGGAAATCGGAAATCGAACCGCGCAAATCCGAGGAATGTCTGGTCATCGAATACGCGCCCGCCGATCCGCTCCAGCCCGCGCCCAAGCTTTACGTGCCCGTGACCGAGGCGCACCTCGTCGGCAAATACGTCGGCGTCGGCAAGGTGCGCCCCCCGTTGAACACCCTGACCGGCACGCGCTGGCGCAAGGCGAAGGAACAGGCCGAACGCGCCGTGCGCGACGTGGCGGCGGAACTCCTGCAAATCCAGGCCGTCCGCGAATCCCAGGCGGGTCACGCCTTCGGCCCCGACACGCCGTGGCAGCGCGAGTTCGAGGGCGCGTTCCTTTATGAGGAAACACCCGACCAGTGGCGCGCCATCCAGGAAACCAAGGCCGACATGGAACGGCCCAAACCGATGGACCGCCTCATCTGCGGCGATGTCGGCTTCGGCAAGACCGAGGTGGCCATTCGCGCGGCGTTCAAGGCCGTGATGGGCGGCAAACAGGTGGCCGTGCTGGTGCCCACCACGGTCCTGGCGCAACAGCATTTCAACACCCTGCGCGAACGCATGGCGGATTACCCGGTGCGCATCGAACTGCTCTCGCGCTTCCGCTCGCGCCGCGAACAGGCGCGCGTCCTTGGCGAACTCGCCCGTGGCGCGGTGGACATCGTCGTCGGCACGCACCGGCTCGTGCAGCCGGACGTGGTGTTCAAGGACCTCGGGTTGGTGGTCATTGACGAGGAGCAGCGGTTTGGCGTGCTGCACAAGGAGCGGTTCAAGCGGCTGCGCACGCTGGTGGACGTGCTCACGCTGAGCGCCACGCCCATCCCCCGCACGCTTTACCTCGCCCTGACCGGGGCGCGGGACATGAGCACCATCCAGACGCCGCCCCAGGACCGGCTGCCCGTCGAGACCATCGTCACCGGCTACGACGAGCGCGTCATCCGGGACGCCATCCAGCGCGAGTTGAACCGCGGCGGCCAGGTCTTCTTCCTGCACAACCGCGTGAGCACCATCGAGGTCATGGCCCAACGGCTCCGCGCACTGGTGCCGCAAGCCCGGATCGTGGTGGGGCACGGCCAGATGCACTCCGACGATCTCGAGGAAGTGATGACCACGTTCGTCAACGGCGAGGCGGACGTGCTCCTCTCCACCACCATCATCGAAAGCGGCCTCGATATTCCGAACGCGAACACCATCATCATTGACCGCGCGGACCGGTTCGGGTTGAGCGAACTGTATCAGTTGCGCGGGCGGGTCGGCCGCTACAAGCATCAGGCCTACGCCTATCTGCTGATCCCGCGCCATGCGGGCCTGCTCTCTGACGCCCGCAAGCGCATCGCGGCGATGAAGCAGTATTCGACCCTCGGAGCCGGCTTCAAAATCGCCATGCGCGATCTCGAAATTCGCGGCGCGGGCAATCTGCTGGGCGCGGAGCAGAGCGGCCACATTACGGCGGTGGGCTTCGAACTTTATTGCCAGTTGCTCCAACAGAGCATCGCGACGCTCAAGGGCGAAAAGGTGAAACCGCGCGTGGAAGTGGCGGTGCGGCTGGACTTCCTGAACGTGGGCGGCGAGGAAGACATGATGAGTGATGCTGGCTCCGTGAACCTCACGCCTCACGCCTCACCCATCACGGCCCACGCCACCCTGCCCCATGCCTACATCACCGAACCCCGCCAGCGGATCGAAATCTACCGCAAGCTGGCCCTCGCCCGCGACCGCGCGGAACTCGCGGCGTTGCAGCAGGAGGTGCGTGACCGCTTCGGTCCCCTGCCCCCCGCGGCGGAACTGCTGTTCCTGCTGGGGGACCTGAAGCTGATGGCGGCGGAGCGCGGTGTTACGTCCATCGAGGTGGAAGGGGACAAGCTCAAGTTGAAGCGGGCCGGGGATTTCATCCAGGTCGGCGGCAAGTTCCCGCGCCTGACGAAGCAGTCGCCCGAGGCAAAGTTAAAGGAAATCCGGCGGCTGCTGACCGCCTTGTAAGCCGAACCGCGGCCGTCACCGTGGATTGGCGGCCAGCCAGTGGCGGATGGCCTGCGCCTGGGGATGACGCGGGGCCAGTTCCAGCACGCGCTGATAATGAAACCGCGCCTTGTCGCGCAACCGCAGTTGCTCCGCGTAGATGTTCCCCAGCGTCAGGTGCGCCGCCGCATTGGCCGGGTCGGCGGCCAGCACGCGCTCCAGTTGCGCCACGGCATCGGGCGCATAGCCGTTCCGCCGCAGGGCCAGGGCAAAGTTGTAGCGCGCCGCCAGGTCGTCGGGGCGCAACGCCACCGCCGTCTCCGCCGCGTTCAACGCCTCGAGGTTCCGGCCCGCTTCCAGGGCCGCCGCGGCGTGACGATGATGCGCGTCGAACCACGATGGATCCGCCGCCGCCGCCTCGGCAAACGTTCCCGCCGCCAGTTCATACCGACGCGCTGCCATCGCCTCGTTGCCGCGCGCGAGCAACGCGGAGGCGCGGTCGCGATCGCCGGGTGCCACGCTGAACCGGGTGCGGTATTCGTAGCGGGCGAACGTCGCAACCGGACGCGGCGTTTCGCTGACCGCCGACGCGACGGCGCTACGTGACGCAACCGGGGGCGGCGCTGCCGCTTCCACTTCGACCACCGGTGGAAGCGGCGTAATGCGCGGCCCGGATTTCGGCTCGCGCCGGAACAGGCGCGCCGGGTTGACGCTCTCCCAAAAACTGCGTTCGCCCGAGGCCGTTGCCGGGGCCGCGGATTCCACGGGGGCGCTGGCGGGCAAGGGCATCGGCGCCGGGCTGGCCGGACGGGCCGCCGCCGCGGGAGTCGGCGTGGCTGGAGCGTTGCCGTTCGGCGCAGGGCGAAATTCCGGCTCCGGCGGCAGCGTCACCGTTTCCGTTCGCTCCGGGCGCGGGGAGGCGGCTACAACCGGCGCGGGGCGCGCCGCAACCGGAGGCGGCGCGCTGGTGGCCGGTTGCGCTGCCGGACGGGCCGCGACGGACGCGGACGGCGGGGGTGATGGGGTGATTGTCGGTGCGGGCGGCGGACTCGTCCGCACCATGGTGACGGGCGGTGCCACGGGGGGCGCGGCCACCACGTTGGTGACCGCCAGAGGCGGTTGGGCCGCGCGGGCCGGGGCCAGTTCCGCCTCAAGCTGCCGCGCGATGACCGCAACCTCGTCCGCGTCGGCCGGGCGTGGTTCCAGTCGCAGGTATTGCTGGTATAGCTTCAAAGCGCCCACGCGGTCGTTCAAGCCGCGCTGCCGCAGCACGGCCAGGTTCAATAGGGCGGGCGGATACCGCGGGTCGGCGCGCAAGGCTCCCTCGAACGCGGCGGCGGCGTCCGCCGCGCGGTTCCGTTGCAGGAGCGCCAGTCCCAGCGTGTTCCACGCGGCGGCATTGTTGGTGTCGAGTTGGACGGCCTTGCGCGCGTGCGCCTCGGCGGCGGCCGATTCCCGGAGCCGCAATTCCGCCGCGGCCAACCGCTCGAAGCCCTCCGAGTCGTTCGGACGACGCAGCGTGTAGGCGGTGAATTCCGACTTCGCGTCCGCCGCGCGGCCCGCGTCCAGCAACGCTTCGCCGAGGTTCAAACGCGCCTCGACGAGGTTTCGGTCCGCTTGGAGCGCGCGTTGGTAGGCGAGCACGGCGTTGGTGAGCCGGCCATCGCGATGATAGGCGATCCCGAGGTAGTTCCATGCGTGGGCGTTGGTTCCGAGCAGGCGCGTGGCCGTTTCCAGCCGCTCGATGGCACGGGGAAAATCCCCCTGTTCCAGCCGCCGTTGGCCGTCCAGCAACGCCTGCGGCCCCGGCGGTCGGCAGCCCGCGAGCAGCAGGGTGGCCAGCGCGAAAAAGACGGCCCGCCGCGCGCCGGAAAATTTTTTGTTCGACATGGGCGGGCGTGGTAACATCGCCCCCCTGACGTGTCAAGGAACGCACCGAAACGCCTTCCACGGCTTCTGTTCCGCTGCTTGCTGCCGGCGGCGTTCCTGCTTTTGCCCGGCGTTTTCGGCGCGGATTGGGCCGCCCCGTTGCCCAATCGCGCGCCTCGCGCCGAGGTCGTCGCGGTTTCTCATCCATCGGCCACCGAAGCCTTTCAACCGCGCCCCGGAATCGTCCGGGAAATGGTCGCGCGCGGCGTCACGAAACTCACCAGTCTGGCGGACCCCGCCGCCGCGTGGCGACAGATCGCGGGCACCAATGAGACGCTCGGCCTCAAGGTCCATGCCGCCGCCGGGCGCAACTCCGGCACGCGCGTCGAAGTGGTGGCAGCGGTCATCGAGGGACTGCTCGCCGCCGGAACGCCACCCGAACGCATTGTTGTCTGGGATCGGCGGGAAAAAGATTTGCGGGCAGGCGGCTTCGCGGACCTGGCGGCGCGCTACGGCGTGCGAGTGCGCGGCGCGCTCGAGGCGGGCTGGGATGCGACGGTATTCTACGACACTGCGCTGCTGGGAAATCTGATGTTTGGCGATTTGGAGTTCGGCCAGACCCCGGAAGGCACGAGCCGCAAATCGCATCTCTCCAAACTGCTGACGCAGGACATCACCCGGCACATCAGCATCGCGCCGGCGCTGAACCACAACGAGGCCGGCGTGGCGGGTCATCTCTGGAGTCTGGCCCTCGGCGGCGCGGACAACGTATGGCGGTTCGAGTCCAGGCCCGAGCGGCTGGCCACGGCGGTGCCGGAACTTTTCGCGCTCCCGGAAATCGCCGACCGCACGGCGCTGTTCATCACCGACGCCCTGATTTGCCAGTATCAGGGGGGGCAGCGCGACCTGCTGCATTACGCGGTGGTCGCCAACGAACTGCGCTTCAGCCGCGACCCCGTTGCTTCCGATGTGCTGACGTTGCGGCAGATTGCGGACGCCCGGGCGCAGGCGGAGAACCGCCCGGCCCGCCCCTTCGAAGACGAGCTTTACCGCAACGCTGCGCTGCTCGAACTGGGCGTGGCCGATCCCAAACGCATCGCGGTCACCACCGTCAAACTCACGGAAACCCGGCGTCAGCGCCGACGCGAAAACCGGGCCCGGCGCGCCATGCCCGGCGGACGGTAGGGCGGCGGCGCGACCTGGAAAAACCGCCGCAATCCCGCCACCGCCCGGGCGCGATGGCTGATGGCGTTCTTTTCCGGCCCCTTGAGCTGGGCGAAAGAGCGTTCGGAGCCAGTGGGAAAAAACAACGGATCATACCCGAACCCATCGCGCCCCTGCGGCTCCCATCCAATCCGCCCTTCGCATACGCCCTCGAACAACTGCGTCTCGCCCGCCCCCGTGGGCGTCACGGGCGTCACCGCAATAACGCAACGAAATCGTGCCGTGCGCCGCGGCCCCGGCACGTCCGCCAGCAATCGGAGGAGCTTCGCGTTGTTGGCGGCGTCCTCCGAGTTGCCGGGCGCGCCGGTGTCCAGCGCGGCAAACCGGGCCGAATGCACGCCCGGCGCGCCATCCAGCGCGTCCACCTCCAACCCCGAATCATCCGCCAGCACAAACACGGGGCCATCCTCGGGCAATCCCGGGTTCGGCGTCGCCGCCAGCCAGCGAGCGATTTCCTCCGCCTTTTTCCGCGCGTTGCCGGCAAAAGTGGGGGCGTCCTCCAGCACGATCGGCGCGCCGGCGAAATCGCCCAGCGTAAAATATCGGAAACGCGGCCCCAAGATGGCCCGGAGTTCCCGCACCTTGTGCGCGTTGCGGGTGGCGATGACGATGCACTTCATGGCCGCAGCGTAAAAACGACGGCGTTCCGGGAAAAGCCAAAGCGAGCGGTCCGCAACGGGATTCCGGAAACCACCGGCCTCGAAAGCGACAAGGTCGGCTAACGTGCTCCCGGACTCTTTCGCGCCGGCTCGCCCCCACCCGTGGTTGCGGCCCGCCCGCGCGAGGGGCCCGCGCTTCCGGCTGGTTTCGGCAGGTCACCGCAGCTAGTTTGTGGCCATGCCGGTGGAGAATCGCATCGTCAAGGTCCTCAAGCGCAACCGCTCGCTCGTCCGCTTCGATCCGGCGCGCATTCGCGACGCCATCCGCCGCGCCGCCGAGTCCATTGGCGGATTTGCCGCCGACCATCATCCGGGCGTGAACGACCGTTTGTTTCAAAGCTGCGGCAGTGACGCCGCGCTGGCGGACTTCCTCGCCGACCTCGTGGTGATGTGCCTGAACTCCGACCCGCATCACCTCATCGCGAATTTCCCGCCGACGATCGAGACGATTCAGGACGAGGTGCTGCACACCTTGCGCAGTCACGGCTTCCAGCACACCGCCGACGCCTACGCCGCCTACCGCTGGTGCCGCCACTGGCTGCGCGAGGGGGCGATCACCCCGGAACAATTCGTCGGCAATGGTCATCCCGTGGAACGCCTCGCGAAAGTGGACGCCTGGAACCGCGCCCACGGCTGCGGCTCGGTGCCGGAGCTGAACGAACTCACCCGCGCCGGACGGCTGCGCCCGTTGATCGAGGCGTCGCTGGCGCGCTACGAAGCCGAACTCGACCTCGCCGCCGACCGGATGCTGGCGCGGCTGAACGGCGGCGACCCGGTCCGCCTGATGTGGATCAGCGGGCCGAGCAGTTCGGGCAAAACCACCACCACCGTGAAGCTGACGCAACGCCTGCAGGCGCGCGGGCTGCGGTTCCTGATGCTGAACCTCGACGACTACTTCTGGCCGCTGGTCGAGCATCCCACGGACTGGATCAACGACCGCAACTACGAGACGCCCGAGGCGTTGGACATCCAGTTGCTCAACACGCATCTCCGCGCGCTGCTCGCCGGAGAGGCCGTGGACAAGCCGGTTTACAGCTTCAAAGAGGGCCGCCGCACCGGCTCCCGTCGTGTCCGGCTCGAACCGGACCAGATTCTCCTGCTCGACTGTTTGCACGGTTTGTATCCGCCCATGACCGAGGGCATCCCCGCCGCCGCGCAGTTCCGCGTGTATATCGAAAACCTCACCACGCTCCGCGCCGGTCCGGAACCCGGCGCGCGCCGCATCCCGCCCACCGACGTGCGGCTGCTGCGCCGGATGCTGCGAGACGCCAAACACCGCAATCACAGTCCGCTCCGCACCCTGCTGCACTGGCACTATGTGCGCGGCGGCGAGTTGTTCAGCATCATCCCGCTGCGCGGGCTGGCGGACGTGGTGATTGACGGCGGCTTTCCGTTCGAGCTGGCGGCGCTCAAGCCGTTTTTCAGCGGGCCGGATGGACTGTTCCCGCGCGCCGAGGATTTCGCGGATTATCCCGGTTTTCTGGATGCGCGGATGCGCTTCGAGCGGTTGCGTGATTGGCTCGCGGCGGTGGAGGGAATCAGCACGGCGCAGGCGGCGGACCCGGCCCTGGTGCCGGGCGACGCGGTGGTGTGCGAGTTCATCGGCGGCAGCACCATCCAAATACCGCACAATGATTAACGCCGGAAAGACGGGCATTTCACCCCGAAGTTGAAACCATCACGACCTGGTTTCGGCCTTCCGCACCTCCACCAGACGATGGCCTTCCGCAAGCTGACGGAGGATTACCGGCAACAGCGGCTCCAGCCAGGCAAAAAGGACCGGGTTGGTGCAATTGCCGATACGCAACCAAACCACGGCGGGCGCTGCGGGGTTGCCCAGGCACCGCCCGACAAAGTCTTCGTCCTTGGTGATGACTGTCCACCCGCCAGCAATGGCAAAGTTCCAGATGCTTCCATCGTCGGCGTCCCGCAGGCCGATTTCACGCACCGGCGTTGCTGCATGCCCGCGCTCCCCCAGCCAGCGGGCAAGGGCGGGCGGTAGTTGGGCATCCACCAGAAAGCGCATGGGTCAGGCCGGCTGAAGGACCGGATGGTCCACATACCGGGCCGCGTAGGCGATGCACGCGCGAATGTCCTCAGCCTCAAGGTCAGGAAAATCAGCGAGGATTTCCTCCGGACTGGCCCCTCCGGCCAGCATGTCGAGCACATCCTTCACCCGGATACGCATCCCTCGGATGCAGGGACGACCGCCGCACTGATTGGGGTTGACGGTAATTCGATTCACGACCGCACAGTATCTCAAACACCGTTTTTCCGCACGGCCCATTTTGGGCGACTCGCCCTGCTCACGGCGGAAAACCGATGGCCAGTTTCACGGCGGAGTATTCCGGGTGTATCCGCCCGGCGCGGTCGCGGATGAGGAGTTCCGGTTCCACCCACGTCTGCCCCCGGAACCATTCCGGCAAATCCTCCGCACGCATCAGCGCGAACAACGCCACCAGCGGCGGCTCGCCCTCGCGGAACACCACGGGCCGTCGCCGCACGATGACCAGCCCCGCCGCCCGCGCGCCCTGCTCAACGCGCGCCCGCTGCGCCGACTCGTCGGGAAACACGCACGCAAACACGCCACCTGCTGCCAGATGGCGCGCCGCCACCGCGCAATAGTCCGTCACGTCGCCGCGCAGCTCGAAGCGGCAGGCAAGCTTCTGCGGATGTTCGCTGGTCACGCCCGTGCCCGGCGGGAAATACGGCGGGCTGCCGGTGATCAGATCGAAACGTTCGTCCGGCCGCAGCACGCCGTCCGCGCGAAAATCGCCCGCGCGGATTTCGTAACGATCGGTCAGCCCGTTGTAGGCCGCGGATTTGCGGGCCAGCGCCACGCTCTCCGCCTGGGCCTCGACGGTGACGAATCGTGCCCCCGGCAGCCGCCACGCGCAGATCATGCCCACCGTGCCGATGCCGCTGCCGAGGTCCAGCGCGGTGCGTGCCGTCGGGCACCAGGTCGTGCCATACCACGCGGTCAAAATGTCGTCGGTCGAGAAGCGATGACCGTCGCGCAGTTGGAACAACCGGAAATGGCCGCTGATGGCGTCGAGTGTTTCGCCTGGTTCCACCACCACGCCCGCCGCCAGCCCCGGCGGCACGGGGCCGGGCTTGGCCCAGCCTTTGAAATGGGTCTCCGCATTCACGGACGCGATGCTGCGGTTTCCGGCGGTGGCGAACAAGCGCGGGCGCGGCGGGAAATTTCCAGTGCAAAGTTCCGTCGCGGAAGGCAATGTGCCCCGCATGAAGCACTTGCTCCCGCTATGGATTCTGACCATCCCCATCACCGCGCTGCGCGCGCAGTCCGATGTGGTGGGCGTTTATTTGACGTGGCTGCGCGATCCGGCGACGACGATGGTGGTCAACTGGGTGAACCTTTACCCGCACACCCCGGCGACGGTGTGGTATCGGGCAGACACGAACGCGCCCTGGCTCGTGGTCACGGGCACCCAGCACACGCTCACGCCCTCGACCATGGTGGTGCGCCGCGCGGAACTCACCGGGCTGCAGCCCGACACATGGTATGACTTCCTCGTCGGAGCCGAGCCGGACAAGGAGGCGAAGGGGTTGCGGCGGTTTCGCACGTTGCCGGCCGCGTTGACACGAACGGTGCGCTTTGTGGCGGGCGGCGACATGATGCACACGCGGGAGATGGCGGACGCCATGAACCGGCGCGCGGGCGAACTGGAACCGGACTTCGCCGTGCTGGGCGGCGACCTCGCCTACGAGGACGGCGTGAACGCGACGCGCTGGCTCGACTGGTTGCAATCCTGGACGCTGCACGCGAAGGGCCGGCGCGCCCGATGCGTCCCGATGATCGTCGGCATTAGCAATCACGAGGTGCGGGGGAGTTACAACGGCCGGGTGCCTGACGACGCGCCGTATTTTTACGGCACATTCGCGCTCCCGGAGGGCAAGGCGCGGTATGCGCTCGATTTCGGGGATTATCTTTCGCTCCTCGTGTTGGACTCGGGACACACCGAGCCGGTGCCAGCCCAGGTGCCGTGGCTGTCAGACGCGCTGGCGGCGCGGGCGCGCCAGAAGTTTCTTTTCCCGGTCTATCACTATCCGGCCTATGGCACGGCGAAGACGGATGGCACGCAACTGCCCTGCGAGCTGCCCCGGGCGAAACTCATTCGCGAGAACTGGGTGCCGCTGTTCGAGCGTCACGGCGTGACGGCGGTATTCGAAAATGATCACCACAACTTCAAGCGCACCCATCCGTTGCGCGGGCATCAGCGCGACGACGCGAACGGCATCGTGTATCTCGGCGACGGCGCATGGGGCGTGAACACGCGCACCGTGCCCACCAACGCCTGGTATCTGGCCAAGGCGGAACCACGGCGGCACCTGTTCCACGTGACGCTGCGCCCCGACGGCACGGCGCGCGCGGAGGCCGTGGACGCGGAGGGCAAGGTGTTTGACGAAGTGGAATTCCCGCGGGCGCGCACCGCGCCGCAACCGTGATGAGCATCCGGCTTTGCATGAACCTGGCCCGTCGTCTGGCCGCGCGGTCAAACTCCGCCTGCCTTCAGCTTTGCTCCACGGCGGCGGTCTGCCGACACGCCGCTACGGCGAACGGATTTTCCCCGGGGCACGTTGGCGCGCTGCTTCTGCTGCTGGCGTCGGTGGCCATCGCGCCGGCGGCAACGAATGACTGGCCCATCACGTATGAGCACATCCGCCGGACCGAACCGAACCTTTCCATTCACGTCGCGCGGGTGAACCTGGCGGACCCGCGGGTCAGCGTGACGGTGACACCCGGCGGCGCGGATCCGGATGGCGACGGGCCGTGGGTGACGACCCTGTTGCCCACCAGCGAAATGGCCGCGCGCGAACGGCTGGCGCTGGCCGTGAACGGGGATTTTTTCCTGGTGCCCACCAACGCCGAGACCGGCCGGATCGTGGCCTACCGGCGCGGCGTGTTCGCGCGACCGCAAGGCTGGGCCAGAACCGATGGGCGGGACTGGCACATTTCCGACGTGCGCCGTGCGGCGGTGGCGATCACCATTTCCAACACGGTCGCTTTCCTGCATCCCGACCGCTCCCAACCACCCGACCCGCATCTGCCCCAGGTGCTCGGCGGCGGGCCAATGCTCCTGCGCAACGGCCAGATGCTCGTTCGCGAGGACAGTGCCAATCCGGTGCGTCATCCGCGCACGGCGGTGGGCACGGATGCGACCGGACGCGAACTGGTTTTGCTGGTGGTGGACGGACGGCAGCCCGCGTTGTCCGTAGGCATGACGCTGGCCGACCTGGCGACCGAGTTGGCCCGGCTTGGCTGCACCGACGCGATGAATCTCGATGGCGGCGGCTCCAGCACGCTGGTCTTGCAAACAAACGCAACCGCCCGGTTGCGCGTCTTGAACTCGCCGTCGGATGGCCGGGAACGGGCCGTGGTCAACGGTTTGGGCGTGCGGGTGCGGGCGGCGGCGGCGGGGCCACCCTGACCCGGCGAGGGGGGCCATTCGTGTTTGTCCCGTGGCGGCTTGTCCGTATAAATCCGGCCCCCCTGGACACGGTTTTTCCCTTTGCGGCGGAACCACTTAGAATTAGCCTCCCTGTGTAACCTGTGCGCGGCGCAAGGGTGCCGCCTGTTTGTCGAAACTGGGAACCAGATGCGACGGGACCTGTGTAAGGCCGTGAAAATTCTTCTCCAACAAGTTCGCACGCAGCTCTTCCTCAAGGAAGCGGGCAGTTGGACGGCCAATCCCTACGAGGCACTGGACTTCGGGGTGTCCCAACGGGCCATTGACTACGCGGCCAGTCACCATCTCAAGGGTGTGCAAATCGTGGTAAAGTTCATTGACGGGCAATTCGACCAGGTGGTCCCCCTGCCCGATTCCACCATGCCCGAGGCCGAAGCGCGGGGTTAACGGTCATTCCGCCTGCCCGGGCGAAATGCCGGTTTGCAAGCCGTAGCTCCACCCGTCACCACCGTCCCGCAGAAGAACGGCGCGGCAGTTGCCGCACCCCAACCTGCCGCCAGTTGACAAATCCCGGCCAGTCTTCACTTCCGATACGCCACAACCCGCCGAACGGGTGCGGATGAGAACATTCGCGCTCCGCTCCCCGGTGCGCAGTCCCGCCGCGACTGGTTTTCAACTGCCTTGCAGGGCGTGCGCCTGTAGGGCTTCCAGCGGGACGAATTCAAGCGCCGAGATGTGGCAGGCTTCGAGGATGACCGGCGGCGCGCACCCGGCCCGCAACGCCTCCGCCCAGCGTTCCACACAGAGGCACCAGCGGTCTCCGGGTTGCAGGCCGGGAAACTGATACTCGGGGCGCGGCGTAATGAGATCATTTCCGCGCGCCAGGGAGAATCGGAGGAACTCCTCCGTCACCTGCGCGCAGACGGTGTGTTTCCCGAAATCCTGCGGGCCGGTGCGACAATAGCCGTCCCGGTAAAAACCGGTGCGTGGCTCGCGGCAGCAGCATTGGAGTTCCCCACCCAGCACATTCGTTGGCATGGCCGGGAATGTGTCCCAAGCGGCGCGTTGGTCAAGCCGACCCAACACCGGCGGATCCCACACAAAACCGCCGCCCCCGGGCGATCACGCATCACGCATCACCCCCAATGCCGCGCCTGCCGCTTGGGTAATCCGGTGCGACGGCGGGGCGCGCGTTCCGCAACCGGCAGGTGCGCGAGTTGCGGACGCAGAAACTCCGGCGGATCGGTCCGCCCGCCCCGCTGCCAGTCGCGCCAGAGCGTTTCCGCTGTCCGGCGTGGGTCGCGCCCCCGCTCCACCGTGAGATACTGGAACAACAGTTCCGCCAGCCTGGGCAGCGCGATGCTGTCCGTGCGGCCAATTTGTTGAAACAACCAGTCCGACCAGCGCCAAAAGGCCGCAAACGGCGAACCGACCTCGCCGGTCCGCGGATCCCGCCACAGGAGTGTCGTGGTCTCGAGGAAGTTGCCGCTGTTGCCCACCAGGTCCCAGTAGCGCGCAAATCGCCGCAGGCGCTGCACAGTCGCGAAATCGAGGTGCCGATTGCGAAGGATTTCGTAGGGCGGGTGGGGATTGTAAACCATGCCCCATTCAGCGTCGTGCCGGACAATGGGCGTGCCGCGCAGGCGTTTGAGGATGCCCACCTGGATTTCCTGCGGTCCGAGCGTAACCAGCCGGTCAAATCCGGCGGCAAACTGCTCGAGCGTCTCACCCGGCAGCCCCGCGATCAGGTCGGCATGGAGATGGACGCCCGTGTAAGCGCGGAGCCACCGGAAATTTTCTTCCAAGCGCGCATAATCCTGCCGCCGGGAAATGCGCGCGGCTGTCGGCGCGTCGAAGGTTTGCACGCCAACCTCGAATTGCAGCGCGCCGGGCGGAAACCGGGCGATGACCTCACGCAACGCTTCCGGTAGGCGGTCGGGCACCAGTTCGAAGTGGAAGAACCGCCCGGGCCGCCAGCGGGCCAAACAGAACTCGAGAATCGCCCGGCTCGTCGCCACGTTCAGGTTGAAGGTGCGGTCCACGAATTTGAGTTGCGTGGCCCCGCGTTCGAGCAGCCGGTCCAGTGCTGCCAGCAGCTCGGGCAGCGGCGCGGCCCGCACCGGAATGTCGAGCGAAGACAGGCAGAACTCACACGAAAACGGGCAGCCCCGCGAGGCCTCAACGTAAGTGACACGGTGGGCCAGGTCCGCGTCGGTGTAGAACTCGTAGGGCAGCCGAAGCCGGGCGAAATCCGGCAGCGGCGCGGGGATGATTTTCGGCAGCGGCGCCCCGGGGTTTTCCAGCAACGCCTGACAGACGCGGGCGAACTCCAGGTCGGCCTCGCCCGTGATGACATGGTCGGCGAGTTGGACCACCGGCTGCGACTCCGTTTCATAACTGACCTCCGGTCCCCCGAGAATGATCCGCACATCCGGCCGCAGCCGTTTGAGGATGGCGACGAGTTCGGTCGTGGGGGCGACGTTCCAGATGTAAACGCCCAGCCCAATGATGCGCGGCTCCCGCGCGAGCAGCGCCTCCGCGATGTCCAGGGGCCGCTGGTGCAGGTCGAACTCGGCCAGCGCCGCGCGCGGCTGGAGCGCGCCGAGGTTGGCGAGCAGATACCGCAGCCCGAACGCGGCGTGGAGGAACTTCGCGTTGAGCGTGGCGAGAACGATTTCAGGCATGGGAACGGAACCGACCGCCGACGGGTCAGCCGCACGCAAGGCCCTTCGCCGCGATGTCCCGTCGGAAATGCGCGCCCTCGAAATGGATGCGTTCCACCGCCGCATAGGCTGCGGCGCGGGCGGCCCGCAGGTCGGCGCCCAGCGCGGTCACGCCGAGCACGCGCCCGCCGCTGGTAACCAACCGGCCGTCCTGCAAAGCGGTGCCCGCGTGAAACACCTTGGTCCCGGGCAGCCGGTTGGCCTCCTCGATGCCGGCGATGACCTTGCCTTTGGGGTAATTCCCGGGATAGCCGCCGCTGGCCATGATGACACAAACGCTCGCCCCGGGTTTCCATTTCAATTCGTGCCCGGCCAGGGTTCCGCCGGCGCTGGCGTCCAGCAGTTCCAACAAATCATTCTCGAGCCGGGTGAGATACACCTGCGTCTCGGGGTCGCCGAAGCGCGCGTTGAACTCGAGCACCTTGGGGCCGTTCCGGGTAAGCATGAGGCCGGGATACAACAGACCGCGATAGTCAATGCCCTCGGCGGCACAGCCGCGCAGGAACGGGTCCAGCACCTGCGCCGCCACGCTGGCCAGTTGCCCGTCGTCGAGAAATGGCGTGGGGCAATACGTGCCCATGCCGCCCGTGTTCAGCCCCGTGTCACCCTCGCCCACCCGCTTGTGGTCCTGCGACGTGGGGAACATCTTTGCCGTCCGCCCGTCGCACAGCGCATGGAGCGAGACCTCAACGCCCTCGAGGAATTCCTGGATGACCACGTTCGCGCCCGCCGCACCAAAGGCCCGGCCCACCATGATTCCGTCCACGGCCCGCTCCGCCTCGGCGAGGTTGTGGCAGATCAAAACGCCCTTCCCCAGGGCGAGACCGTCAGCCTTAACGACACATTTACCGCCCAGTTCAGCGGCAAACCGCTTGGCCGCAGCCACCTCGGAAAACGTGCCGGCCGCGGCGGTCGGGATGCCATGGCGTGCCATGAATTTCTGCGAAAAAACCTTCGACGCCTCGAACCGCGCCGCCTGCCGGTTCACGCCCCAGATGCGCAGGCCATTCGCCTGGAATAAATCCACAATCCCCAGCGCCAGCGGGTTGTCCGGGCCGACGACGGTAAAGTCCACCCGCTGCTCGCGCGCGAAGGCCAGCAGCCCGGGCAGATCCTCCGCGCCCAGGTTGACGCATTCCACCGGGGCGCCATTCCGGGCGAGGCGTTCCTGCGCGATGCCGGCATTGCCGGGCGCGCACCACATCCGCGTGGGATGCGGCGATTGCGCGAGTTTCCAGACGAGAGCGTGTTCGCGCCCACCGGAGCCGATGACGAGCACTTTCATGCGCCGCCCATTCAAACCGAGACGCCGCGGCGACGCACCCCAAAAACCGGCCCCCACCAATGCATGTCGGGATTCCCCCTTGAAAACACGGGGGCCGAACCTAACCTTGCCTCCGCCGGGCACCCCGAACGCCCGCTTCGCTACGCCCATGCGCAACCACCGCCGAACTTGGAACTCGCTCGAGGAAGTCCGCGAAGCCGCGGCCCGCCAGGATCCGCAGGCCCAATGCTATCTGGGCGTTTGCTATCAGACCGGCCACGGTGTGCCCCCCGATCCGGTCGAGGCGGTGAAATGGTTCCGCCTGGCCGCCGAACAAAACGATCCAGTGGCCCAGTGCTATCTCGGTTATTGCTACCAGGCCGGCCTCGGCGTGCCGCAGGAATACGGCGAGGCGGCCCGCTGGTATCGCGAGGCGGCCGAACAGGGCGACCCCGCGGCGCAATACAACCTCGGGGTGCTTTATGAAACCGGTGAAGGCGTCCCCAAGAATCTTGCGGAAGCGTTCAAATGGTATCGCGCCGCCGCAGAAGCAGGCGAACCGCAGGCCCAGTTCAATCTCGGCGTTTTTTACGAAACCGGCCAGATCGTCGAGCAGGACTTCGCCCAGGCCGTCGAGTGGTATCGCCGCGCCGCCGAACAGGAATGCGCGCCGGCCCAGTGCAACCTCGGCCTCTGCTACCAGACAGGCCGCGGGGTCGAGGCCGATGAGCGCGAAGCAGTCAAGTGGTTCATCCGCGCCGCCAAGCAGGGCGACAAAACCGCCCAGCACAATCTCGGTGTGCATTACGCGATGAAAGAATATCAGGCTGCGCAGGAGGCGGAGGGCGAAGCCTCGACCTGACCGCCATTGTTCTGTCCAGCCAACGGCGGTGGCGGAAGACTGGTGTTCGCTGCAAAAGGAGGGCCGTTTCCGGCTTTGTGCCCAAAGCCACTTCCACCGCGTCCCCGTTCCCTTCAGCGCCCCCTTCTTTGGGGAACCGTGGGGAAACTCGCGGCGGCTGCATTTCCGACCGGTGGGCGACGCTTGGTCAGCCGGGCATCGGCCGGCCGCATGTTCGTCCGTTGATTACGCAAACCGCACAGGCTGCTTGCCGCCCCCGGCCCATCAGGGCGCATCTCAGTTTATTGCAGGATGGAAGGCACCAGGTGGTGGTCATGACCCCGACTTACCCGGAACGATTCCGGCTAATGCTGGGTGGAACGGGCCACTGGCCCGTTCTGCCGGGCGACCCGCCCGGCAGATGAACGCACGCGGCGACCACGGAATGGTGGGTGGCAGCCGCGCGCACGCCTGGGCGGCAAGTTGCCACCCAGAACGGCCCAGTTGGCCGTTCCCCCCATACCGACGACCTGTTTCCGGCTTGCACTCCCTGGCAAAATACGGAGATGCGCCCGGCCCATCAAAAGGTTTGTCTTTTGGCTGTCCGGCCCGGAAATTCCCGGGCAATACATGGCCGGTTTTCCCTCATGGCTGGGCACGCCCAACCGCCGAATCGCGGCGCTGGCGCTGCTCGTTTACGCCCTCGATCAGGGCACCAAATGGCTGGTGCTCCAGGCCCTGCCGTTGGGGGATGAACGGGTGGTGATTGACGGTTTCTTCAAGTTCGTTCACTGGGGAAACACCGGCGCGGCTTTCAGCCTGTTCTTTGGCAACAACGCCGTGCTGGCCATCATCGGCCTCATCGCGCTGCTCGTGTTGATTTTCGCGCGGCACCACTTCGAATCTCACACCCGCCTCGGGCAGTTCGGCTTCGGCCTCATTTTCGGCGGCATTCTCGGCAACCTCACGGATCGCCTGATGCCCAGCCGCCAGCAGGTGATTGATTTCCTCCGCTTCTATCATGTCCGCGCGGATGGTTCGGAAATCGGCTTTCCGGCCTTCAACATCGCCGACAGCGGCATCTGCGTGGGTGTGGCGCTGGTGTTTTGGTTAACCTGGCGCAGCGGCCATCCCGCCCCGCCGAAGCCGGCCGCGCCCCCCGGCGATTGAGACCGCCCGCGGCAGGCAGTGCTTCCGCTTCCAACCGCCCTCTCCCGCAGCGATTCAAGCCCCTTTCGAGTTCATTCGCCTCATGCGCAGCGAAACCCTCACGCTCGACCGCTCGTATCCGGGCGAACGGCTGGACGCATGGCTGCACCGGCAATACCCCGCCATGTCCCGCAGCGCCGTGCAACGGCTCATCGCGGAAGGCCACATCACCGTCAACGGCGCCCCCACCAAACCCACCCACACGCCGCGCCAGGGCGAAGTCATCCGGGTCGAGTGGCCCGAGGCCCGGCCCGCCACCGTGCGGCCCGAGGCCATTCCGCTCGACATCCTGTTTGAGGACGAAGCGCTGCTGGTGGTCAACAAACCGCCCGGTCTGGTCGTGCATCCCGCCGCCGGGAATGAACGCAACACGCTGGTCAACGCGCTGCTGCACCATTGTGCGGGGCAGTTGAGCGGCATCGGCGGCGTGGCCCGGCCCGGCATCGTCCACCGGCTCGACAAGGACACCAGCGGCTGCCTGGTGGTCGCCAAAAACGACGCCACGCATCTCGCGCTCTCGGCGCAGTTCGCCGGACGCCACGTCCACAAGCTCTACTTCGCCCTGGTCTGCGGGGAACTGGCCCGCGATCGGGGCGACATCCGGGCCGCCATCGCCCGGCACGTCTCGCATCGCAAGTGCATGACCGTGGATGATGAACGGGGTCGCGCGGCCCACACGAGCTACCAGGTGCGGGAAAGGCTGAACCACGCCACGCTGGTGGAGGCGCTGCTGCACACCGGACGCACCCACCAAATCCGCGTTCATTTCCAGTTCCTTGGCCATCCGCTGGTGGGGGACAAGACCTACGGCCAGCGGCAGAACCGGCGGCTCATGGAGTTCACGCGCTACACCGCCCCGCGCCAGATGCTGCACGCGGCGGAACTGGGCTTCGTCCACCCGGGCACCGGCCGCCCCCTGCGCCTCCGCGCCCCCCTGCCGGAGGATTTTGCGGACGCCCTGCGGGCGCTGCGCGCAATCGGATGAACTCGCCCAGGGCGTGACGCCCGCCCAAACCTGCCTTCCATGTCTGATCTGGATTGATTCAGACCCCGCTCTGGGAGACGGCAATCCTATCGGAACTCAAGTGCCCGATAAAAACGCAGGGGTTCATTGGTTGCGGACGGGTCCAGAAGGTCGAAATATGTTGTCCCTGCCGGATTGGTGAGGATCGGCACCCAGTCCGCCAGATTGGTGGAGGCGTAGATGACCGTCGGGCCGGCCCCCGACAGCCCTTCAATCCGTGCCCCGAATCCGGAGGGGCCATACGCCGGGGGCGGTGATAGCAGGGTGAACCGGGGCGGAGGAAAGAGCACGGTCACCTGCGCCACGGCACTGGTGACGATGCCCAGGGAGTTTGAGATGATGCATTGATAGGCGCCGATGTCCGCCAACGCAGCGCTGGTCAGGACATAATTCGCGTTGGTAGCGTCAGCGATATTGGTGCCGTTCAACTGCCATTGATAACTCAACGGCGGCTGGCCGACGGCAAAGGCCGTCAGCACACTGTTGCTGCCGGACGGAATAGAACGTCCGTAGGGTTGAACCGTGACGCGGGGCGCACCGTTGCCAAAGCGCACTGCACTGTGCCGCTCTCCCGCGGCCACCTCCACGACATTGCTCAACACGCCGGGCAGCGTCGCCTGACCAAAAGAGTTGTTGTTGCTGGCCATCAGCACGGTGCCATCCTCGCGCAAGGCGAGAAGATGAGCCTCTCCAACCGCGATGGAGACGACATTACTGAAGCCATTGATGGCGCTGCCGCCAGCCAGGTTGATGACCTGGCCGTTGGTGCGCAGTCCATAGGCAGTGCCGAAAAAACCGGCCGCTCCGATTTGAACCAGCCCGCCGAGGCCCTCCGGGACCGCCGGGGTGCCGATGGCGATTTCCCCCCACTTGGTCACGACCCCGTTGTCCCGGAGGGCCAGCGCATAATTGTGACCGGCCGAAACCGCTACAACGTTCGTCAAGGACACCGGAACATTGGTCACGGCGGTGAACGGCCAGTTCCAAGCGATCACGCGGCCATCTGCTTGCACGGCCACGCCCCCATCCCGGTTGCCAACGTCCGCCGAGATGAGATTGGTGGCGCTGGGTGGCAAGTCAGCAGCGGAAGGAGCGAGCGACCAGGCGATGGCCGTCCCGTTGGACAAGACCGCAATCCCGGTGCCGCCACCCCCCGCAAGCGCGCGGGCGCTGGCGACGGATTGCAGTCCGGACGCATAGGACGTCGGGATCCCCCCCCAAGCCTGGATGCTTCCGTCGGTTGCCAGCGCGAGGCTGTGGATTTCCCCAAGCGCAAGAGCTGCGGGGTTCGTGATGCTGGCCGGAATCCAGTTCTGTTCCGCCCAGTTATCGCCCCACGCCAGCACCGTCCCGAGCGTCAACGCGGCTACCCGGCTGGTCACGCTGCCAAAGGTGTTGGTTACCACCACCTGGTAATGGCCCACGTCCGCCGCCGAAACGTTGGCAATCGAGAGGACCGGGTTGGTGGCCCCGGAAAGGTTGGCACCGTTGCGCTGCCATTGATAAGCGAGGGGAGCATCACCGCAGGCGGTGACGGTGAACGTCACCGGCCATCCGAACGGCACCGCCCGACTCAGCGGCGGCTGGGTCACATGCGGAACCGGGGAGGTGACGATCGCCAGGGTGTGGCCAAAGCCTGCCGAAATGGAAAGGATGTTGGTCAGACTCACCGGTCCAATTCGAGGGGTGAAATCGTCCCGATCCAGGAACGTCATGCCCCACTGAACCACGCGGCCATCGGCGGTCAGGGCGAGGCTCTGATACCCCCCGGCGGCAACGGCCACGGCATTGGTCAAGTTGGGTGGAACATTGGTCGCACCAAACGCCTCCCATCCCCAAGCCACCACGGTGCCGTCCGCCCGCAACGCCAGCGTGTGGTAGTAGCCGGCTGCGATGCCCACGACATTCGTCAGGCCCGGAGGGGTGTTGGTGATGGAAGCCAGCCCGAAACCCGGTCCCCAAGCATGAACGGTTCCGTTCGACCGCAGCAGCACGCAATGATCCATGCCCGCTGCCACCGCCGCCACGTTGTTGGGGTCGGACGGTGGGGGCATAGTTGCCCCGCTGCTGCTCGCTCTCCCCCACGCGACCACGGTTCCATTGGAGCGCAACGCAACGGCATGTTCCCAGCCCGCCGCCACGGCGCGCGCGGGCTTTGCGGCAGCGGGAACGGTTGTCACCGTTGCACCGGGCACATTGGACGCCCCCCAGACGAAGACCGTGCCGTCAGCTTTCACCGCCGCGGAAAAAACCCCACCGCCCGCCACGGCGATAAGATTCGTCGCGCCCGCTGGAACATTGAGCTGACCGTAGCGGTTGTTGCCCCAGACCGCCACCGTGCCATTGGTCCTGAGCGCCAAAGAATGCCCGGCACCAGCGGAGCAACTAAAAACCGGTCCCAGGCCGGCAGGGATGTCGGTCTGCCCGTCTCCGTTCAAACCCCAGGCACCCAGACTGGCGGCCCGACCGTCGAAAGAGGCAACCATCAACGCCGCCATGAGCAGAAAAAATATCCGGGCGGCAGCCATTAGAGTTGTGGTGTTCATAGAATTCGTAGGTCCGCTTTTCTAATCGGAGGTCTAATCGCAGGTTAGATGGGATGCCTCGCTCATGCAAGGCTCCGGTTCATAAAATTCCGTATCTGGAATGCCGGTTCGCGCATGCTTCAACGGTGGACAAGTCATTGGACCGGCAGTTTGCGACCTTTCTCCGGCAACGGCGAGGACAGATGACTTACGTCCAGTTTTCCCGCAAGACCGGGCTTCCACCCTCCACTTTGTTCCGCCTGGAAAACGGCCAGCAAAGCATCACGCTGGCCAAACTTCACGGTGTTCTCCGCCGCCTCCGGGTGGACGTTCCGGAAGTCTTCCCGGAATAGCCCCGGCTCACAGAGCTTTGGGGCGCATCTCAGTTTATTGCAAGATGGAAGGCGCCAGGTGGCGGTCATGACCCCAGCTTACCCGGAACGATTCCG
>JBKBTZ010000040.1:0-28046 GCA_046290825.1 Limisphaerales bacterium | reverse complement strand
GCACGGTGAAGTCCAGCATTTCCATCCAGCGCGGACAGAGGTAGGAGATGTAATTGGATTCCCAGCCCCTCGCGCCATAGATGGGGATGATGTGAACGCCGCCCAGGCCGGCGCTGCGGTAGCGGGCGAGTTCCCTGGCGAGGTTGTTGGTGTCCACCGCGCTGCCCATCCACCACCAATAGGCGCGCGGTCTGGCTTCAGCGGAAGGCGCGGGCCAGTCCAGCGGGGACGACGGCTCCGTTGCCAATGCAGCAAAGCAAAACCCAACGGCCGCCAGAACGGCGGCCAGTGGTCGGGGGAAAATCATGCCGCGATTTAAGCATTTCAGATGGTCGCCGACCAATCACCAATACGGGTGAAAATTTGGCCGATTCGGCTCATGGCATAATTCATGCCAGCTTTTGCTTGTGTGCCCCGGGGGCGCATCCCAATACTCCGCGCATGTCGCAAGGCCTGACGTTACAAGCCCGGCTTTCCCAGTCGCTGGTGCTCGCGCCCCAGTTGCAGCAATCCCTCGCCCTGCTTCAGGCACCCACGCTCGAACTTAAGGCGCTCGTCGAGCAAGAACTGCAGCAAAACCCCGTCCTCGAAGAAGTCGCCGAACCTGAACTTGCGGAGCGCGCCGATGGCGAGAGTCCCACGGTCACGGACCTGTCTGACCCCACGGAGCCGCCGACGGATTTGACCTACGACCCCGCTGCCGAAGTGGCCAAACCGGGGAGCGATGGGCAGGATGACTTTGAAGCCGAATTCGAACGGCTGTCCCAGCTCGATCAGGAATGGCGAGACCAGCAGACCCTGCCCGGCGCAGGTCGGCCCTCGGCGGAGGAGGAGGAACGCCGCCAGTTCATGTTCGATTCCCTCGTAGCGGCCACTTCGCTTCAGGAAAAACTCCTCGAGCAGGTGCGTGATTCCGAACTGGCCGAAGCGGATTACCCTGTGGCCGAAATGATCATCGGCAACATTGATGATTATGGCTACCTCAAGGCCAGCGTGGACGAACTGGCCGGCGCCACCGGGTTGCCCCCCGAACGGATCGAGCGCGTCCTCAAGGTGTTGCAAACCTTTGACCCCCCCGGCGTGGCTGCGCGCGACCTTCGCGAATGCCTGATGCTCCAGTTGGAACGCAATGGCGAAACCAACACGCTCGAATACATCATTGTCCGCGACCACATGGAGGCGCTGGGGCGGCGCCGCATTCCCGAAATCGCGCGCGGCACCGGCCGCGAGGTGGACGAGGTGCAGGAAGCCATTGAACGCATTGGCCGTCTCGAACCCCGCCCGGGACGCGCCTACCTGCCGGACAACGACCAGTTCGTCGTGCCCGAGGTCATCGTCACCCGCTCCGGGGACGACTTTGTCGTCACCACCAACAACGAGCACATCCCGCACCTGCGCATCAGCAACACCTACAAGGACCTCATGGCCGGCGGCCAGCAGGATGCCGAGGTCCGCAACTATATCCGCGAGAAAATCCGCGCCGGCAAATTCCTCATCAAAAGCCTGCACCAACGCCAGCAAACGATTCTCAACATCGGTCGGGAAATCGTTCGACGGCAGCGCGAATTCATGGACAAAGGCGTGGCCTATCTCAAGCCCATGACCATGGTGCAGGTGGCCGAGGCCGTTGGCGTTCACGAAACCACCGTCAGCCGCGCCGTTTCCGGCAAATACATGGACACGCCCCAGGGGCTGTTCGAGATGAAATTCTTTTTCACCGCCGGCATCAACACCGCCGCCGGCGAGGCCACCATGTCCAACACCAGCGTCAAGGACATGATCGCTGACATCTTCAAACAGGAAGACCCGCGCAAACCGCTTTCCGACCAGGAAGTGGTCAAAATGCTCGAGGCCAAAGGCATTCACATCGCCCGGCGCACCGTGGCCAAATACCGCACGGAACTGAACATTCTCCCTTCCAATCTGCGCAAGGTGTATTGATTTGGGGGGGAAGCGGCGGAAATCAGGCTGTGGTTCCGGGCCGACCATTGCTACCTTCGGTGCATGACTCCTCCGCTTCATGGGTTTCTTTTCACCCTCCTGTCCGTGATCCTCCTCGCCGGTTGCGATGCTCGCCCGCCCGCCGCGCGCCCGACGCCTGGCACCGATGCCGCTCCCGCGCCATCGAGACCAGTATCCAGCCCGTTCCAACGGCTCCTGGGTCAATGGGAGCGCCCGGATGGAGGCTACGTGCTGGAACTCGCCAGCGTGGATGCCGAGGGCCGGTTCGCGGCGGCGTATTTCAACCCCGCACCCGTTCATGTCGAGCAGGCGCGCGGCGCGGTCGAGCCGGACGGATTGAAAGTGTTCATTGTGCTGCGCGACGTGAACTATCCCGGCTGCGTTTACCGGCTGGCCTACGACCCGGCGGCGGACCAGTTGTTTGGAACGTATTTTCAGGCGGCGATGGGCGCGACATACGATGTCGCGTTTTCGCGCCGGAAACCGGGCACACCGTGAAGGGCGGCTTGCCGTGGGCCGGGAAATTTCCCCTTTGAACCGCTCCGGTCAGAATTAGAATCCGGCCATGAACATTCTGCCTCCCGCACCGTTTCCCGTCGCCCGTCCGCGCCGGCTGCGTCAGTCTCCTGCGTTGCGTCGGCTGGTGGCGGAGACACGGCTGGAAACCGGGCGGCTGGTCTATCCGTTGTTTGCACGGCCGGGCCGGAAGGTGCGCGTGCCGGTTCGCTCCATGCCGGGGGTGTTTCAACTTTCACCGGATGAATTGCTCAAGGACGCCCGCACGGCCTTGGAACTCGGCGTGCCCGCGGTCTTGTTGTTCGGTCTGCCGGAGCGCAAGGATGAGCGTGCGTCCGGCGCCTACGCCCGCAACGGCATCGTCCAGCAGACGGTGCGGCTGTTGAAGCAGGAACTGCCCGAGTTGCTGGTCATCACCGATGTCTGCCTCTGCGAATACATGAGCCACGGCCATTGCGGCATCGTGAAACGCACGGCGCGCGGCGGCGAGGTGTTGAATGACCCGACGCTGAAACTGCTGGCGCGGACGGCGGTCAGTCACGCGGAGGCGGGGGCCGATGTAGTGGCACCCAGCGACATGATGGACGGGCGGGTGGGGGCTATTCGCGCGGCGCTGGATGCCGCCGGGTTGGCGCAGACCCCCATCATGAGCTACGCGGCAAAATTTGCCTCCGCGTATTATGGGCCGTTCCGCGACGCGGCGGAATCCACCCCGCAATTCGGCGACCGCCGGAGTTACCAAATGGATGCCGCGAACGGCAACGAGGCGTTGCGCGAGGTGGCGGCAGACCTGGCCGAGGGGGCGGACATGGTCATGGTCAAGCCCGCCCTCGCCTATCTCGACATCCTCCATCGGGTGAAGTCGGAATTTGGCTGCCCGACCGCCGCTTACAACGTGAGCGCCGAGTATTCGATGGTGAAGGCGGCCGCGGCCAACGGCTGGGTGGACGAACGCGCGGTGACGCTGGAAACACTGCTCGCCATGCGGCGCGCCGGCGCAGACATCGTCATCACCTATGCCGCTTGCGACGTCGCCCGCTGGTTGCGGGCCGGTTGAACGGGCGGGGCGGAGGATGTCCCCGGCTGGCCGGCCATTTGCGGCAATTTGACCTGACGGCGCGGTTGAAGTCCGCCCGGCCCTCCGCTACGTTGCGCCCGCTATGACGTTGACTGAAAAACTCCTCGCCCGCGCGGCGGGCAAGGCGAAGGTGGAAGCGGGCGACAATGTGTGGGTCAAAGCCGATATTTTGATGACCCACGACGTCTGCGGCCCGGGCACCATCGGCGTGTTCAAGCGCGAATTTGGCAAGAACGCCAGGGTCTGGGACCGGGAAAAGGTGGTCATCATTCCCGACCACTACATCTTCACCGCCGACTCGAAGTCGAACCGCAACGTGGACATCCTCCGAGAGTTCGCGCGGGAACAGGGACTGCCCTATTTCTACGACGTCATTGATGATCCAAACGGCCAGTGGCACTTCGATCCGAGCAAGGGATTGCTCAAGCGGCAATACGGCTCGAATTATGCCGGCGTCTGCCATACCGCGCTGCCCGCCAAGGGCCATACGCGCCCGGGCGAAGTGCTCTTCGGCACCGACTCGCACACCTGCATGGCCGGTGCCTTCAACGAGTTCGCCACCGGGATTGGCAACACCGACGCGGGTTTCGTGATGGGCACCGGAAAATTGCTGCTCAAGGTGCCCGAGACAATGCACTTCCGGCTGGAAGGCAAACTTCAGCCCGGCGTGATGGCAAAAGATGTGATTCTCCATTGCATCGGCGAGATTGGCTTCGACGGCGCGACGTATCGGGCGATGCAGTTCGACGGTCCCGGCGTGGCGAGCCTCTCGATGGACGACCGCATGACCATCGCCAACATGGCCATTGAGGCCGGTGGCAAGAACGGCATTTTCCCGTTTGACGCCCGCACGGCGGAATACGTCAACGCTCGCACCAGCCTCAACGGCACCAGGCGGGAATACGAGCCGGTCGAGCTGGACGCGGATCAGAAGTTCGTTTTCGAGATGGTCGTGGACCTGGACAAGTTGGAACCGACCGTCGCGTGTCATCCCGATCCCGGCCAGCGCAAGAAGGCCAAGGAGTTGTCCCACCTCAAGCTGGACCGCGCTTACGTCGGTTCCTGCACGGGCGGAAAGACGAGCGACTTCGTGGAATTCGCCCGGGTGCTGCGCGGCAAGAAGGTGGTGATTGACACGTTCGGCGTCCCGGCTACGCCGGACATCGTGCGCGATCTGCAATCCACCCGCTGGGGCGACAAGACCATCTGGCAGATTCTCGAGGATGCCGGCGTGCGGATGACGGAGAACGCCGGTTGTGCAGCGTGTCTGGGCGGGCCGGTGGACACATTTGGTCGCATCAACACGGCGGGCATCAAGTGCATCAGCGCCACGAACCGCAACTTCCCCGGCCGCATGGGCAACAAGGAATCCGAGGTTTATCTCGCCAGCCCGGCGACGGTGGCGGCGAGCGCGCTGACCGGCCGGGTGACGGACCCGCGGGAGTTCTTGAGCTGATCGGGGGGCATGAGTCGCGAGGAAAAGCAGCTTGAACGGCTCCGAGATTTTCAGCGCGACCATAGTTGGGAGTTTTCGGAACTTTGCGCGTTGTTGCAGCGGCTTGGCTTCGAGATGCGAATCTCTGGAAGCCATCATTTCTTCCGCCACCCGGGAATGCGGGACGTGATCAATTTGCAACCGCAGTCCGGCCGGGCGAAACCTTATCAAGTGCGACAGGTGAGAAAGACCTTGGAAGCGAACGGCATGTTATGAACACCAAATACGAAATCGTCGTTTACTGGAGCGAAGTGGACGGTTGCTTTCTCGCTGAGGTGCCGGAACTGCCGAAGCTTATCACGGACGGCAAAACCCGCGTTGAGGCCATTCAAAACGCCGAGTCAATGATCGAGGACTACCTCAAGGCCGCTGAGGCGGCGGGTTGGGACGTGCCTGCGCCGGCAGGACGGCTGGCTTTCGCCTGATTTCGCGTGAACATTCTCGGCCTCTCCGCCTTCTATCACGACAGCGCCGCGTGCCTGGTGCGTGACGGCGTGATTGTGGCGGCGGCACAGGAGGAACGCTTCACCCGGAAAAAGCACGATGCGGCCTTTCCGAAGCACGCGGTCGAGTATTGCCTGCGCGAGGGCGGCATCACGCTCGCGGAGGTGGATGCGGTCGCGTTCTATGAGAAACCGTTCCTCAAGTTCGACCGCATCCTGCACAGCTACCTCGCCTACGCTCCGGTCGGTCTCAAGACGTTTCTGATGGCGATCCCGCTCTGGATTCGCGAGCGCATCTGGATGAAGACGCTCATCCAGGAGGAACTAGGTAAAATTGCTCAGGGAACGCATTTTTCCGGGACAGGAAAATCCCCTCACCCGACCTCCGGCCACCCTCTCCCCGTCGGACGGCGAGAGGGACGGGGTGAGGGGGCGAATTTCACCGGCAAACTCTACTTCCCCGAGCATCACGAATCCCACGCGGCCTCGGCGTTCCTTTCCTCGCCATTCCCCGAGGCGGCGTTTCTCACCGTGGACGGGGTGGGCGAATGGACGACCACCAGTTTTGGCAGGGGCATCGGCAACCGCATCGAAATGCTTGGTGAACTGCACTTCCCACATTCGCTCGGCCTGCTCTACTCGGCGTTCACCTACTTCACCGGCTTCAAGGTCAACTCCGGCGAATACAAGCTCATGGGCCTCGCACCTTACGGCGAGCCGAAATACGTGGACGTCATTCTCCGCGAGTTGATGGACCTGAAGGAGGACGGCTCGTTCCGCCTCAACATGCGGTATTTCAATTACGGCGTCGGCCTGACCATGACGAACGACGCCTTCGCGAAGCTCTTTGGCCGCCCGCCGCGCCAGCCCGAGTCCAAGCTCACCCAGCACGACATGGACCTCGCGCGCTCTGTGCAGGACGTGACGGAGGAAGTCATGTTTCGCATGGCCAAGCATGTGCGGAACCAGACCGGCCTGAAGAATCTCTGTCTCGCCGGGGGCGTCGCGCTGAACTGTGTGGCCAACGGCAAGATCCTGCGCGAAGGCATCTTCGAGAAAATCTGGATCCAGCCCGCCGCCGGGGACGCGGGCGGCGCGCTCGGCGCGGCGCTGTTTGCGTGGCACCAGATTCTCGGAAATGAGCGCAGGGCCGATGGTGTCCATGATTTCCAGCGCGGCTCGTATCTTGGCCCGGAGTATTCGCGGGAGGAAATCCGCGCCTACCTGACGCAAAACCAAATCCCATTCACCGAATTGAGCGACGAAGAACTGCCCGAGCGCATCGCCGACCTCATCAAGGCGGAGAAGGTCATCGGCTGGTTTCAGGGGCGGATGGAGTTCGGTCCCCGTGCGCTGGGCGGGCGCAGCATCATCGGCGACGCGCAATCGCCCCGGATGCAGGAGGTGATGAACCTCAAGATCAAGTTCCGCGAGAGCTTCCGGCCGTTTGCGCCCAGCGTGCTGCGCGAGAAATGCGCCGAGTGGTTCGACCTGACCGAGGAAAGTCCCTACATGCTGCTGGTCGCGCCGGTTGCCAAATCTCGCCGACGCGAGATGACGGCGGAAGAGCAGCAGCGATTTGGCTTGGAAAAACTATTGACCATCCGCTCCACCATTCCGGCGGTGACGCATGTGGATTATTCCGCCCGCGTGCAAACCGTTACGGAAGATCACTCGCCGATGTATTACCGGATGATCAAGAAGTTCGACGAGAAATACGGCTGCCCGGTAATCATCAACACCTCCTTCAACGTGCGCGGCGAACCCATCGTCGCCACGCCCGAGCACGCCTACCTTTGTTTCATGCGGACGAACATGGATTACCTGCTGCTCGGCAATTTTCTGCTGGAGAAAAAGGACCAAAAGCCGCTCGACAAGGACATCAACTGGCTCAAGGAATTTGAGCTGGACTGATCATGAACCTCCGCGAAGACATCCAACAGCTCCAGACCGACACCGCCACCCTGCGGAAATTCGGGCTGATGGTGGGCGGCGTGTTTCTCGTGCTGGGCGGACTTTTCCTTTGGCGGCAGAAGGCCATCGGCCCGTGGCTCTTTTGGCCGGGCGTGCCGCTGGTGGTGCTGGGCGCGGTGCTGCCGCGCAGCCTCAAATACGTTTACGTCGCGTGGATGAGCCTGGCGTTTGTGCTCGGGTTCATCGTGGCGCATGTCATTCTCACGCTCTTTTTTTACCTCGTGGTCACGCCCATCGGGCTGGCCGCCCGGCTGGCCGGAAAGGACTTTCTCAGCCTGAAACTGGACCGCAACGCGACGAGCTACTGGCTGCCCCGCGTGGAGAAGCCGAAATCCGCCGCCGACTATGAACGACAATTCTGAACCACGTCCGCCGGAGGCCTCGCCGGGGCCGGCTCCGCTGCGTGGTCCGTCACGTCGGAAGCGCCTGGCGCAAAATCTGGCGCTGTCCGGGTTTGTTTTTGTTCTCTGTTTTGTGGTGCTCGAACTGGTCCTGCGGATTGCCGGCTACGGCAATCTGGAAATTTACGCGCCCGACGAGAAACTCTTTTGGCGTCTCAAGCCAAATCAGCAGTGTTTCACCAAGGTGAATCGCAAGCCCGTCCGTGTGAATTCCCACGGCACACGTGGGCCGGAGTTCCCTGTCGAGAAGCCGCCCGGCACCATTCGTATCCTGTCGCTTGGCGACTCGCGCACGTTTGGGTGGGGGCTGAGCGAAGCGGAAACCTACTCGGGCCGGCTGCAGGCCGTTCTGCAGGAGCGCCTTGGCAATTCCGCACGCGTTGAGGTCATCAACGCCGGGGTCAACGCGTGGTCCTATCCGCAGATGCTCGTCTATTTTCGCGAGCGCGGGCTGGCCTTCTCGCCTGACGTCGTTGTGCTGGCCGACGCGAACTTGTGGACGCAGTTCTCGGAGCAAAGCAGCCCGGAGTTTGTTCGCTCGTTTCTGCGCCGCGTCTGGCTGAAGAATTTCCTCCGCCGCTTCGCCACCTACCATTACTTCATCGAGATCAAGCTGCGCGATTACTACGAACGCCACCGCAGCAAATTCATTCCTGTGGACCCAAAGCAGGACACGCTTTTCAAGGACCAGCAGCAGGCCGATCCCGACGCGGTTTTTCGGGATGCCATCGAAAACCTCTGCCGCCTCGCGCAATCCAACGGCGTTGTGCCGGTGCTGGTCAATCTGCCCATCGAAGGCGATTGGACGCTGGCGGACACGCCCGCGCCGCTGCGGGCCAAGCGCCTGGTGGCCGAACGTCTCGGCGTGACCCTGGTGGATCTGACCCCCGAGATCAAGGCATCCGGCGCGGCGCTTTACTTGGAGGCGGACCCCGTTCATTTTAACGCGCAGGGCAACGAAATTATTGCCGCCCGTTTGGCAGAGGTCATTCTCCCGCTGCTGGCCCGGCCCGCGACAACGCCACCACCGCCATGAGCAAAATCAGCATCATCAAGGAATTCTGGCTCTTCCTGCGTGAGCGCAAGAAGTGGTGGCTGGCGCCCATCGTGGTTTTCCTCCTGCTGCTGGGCGCGGTGTTGGTCTTTGCCAAGGGTTCGGCGCTGGCGCCTTTTATCTACAGCCTGTTTTGACAAGGTTCGTTTCTGGTCCGACAGGGTGGGACAACTGCTCCGATTTTCCCGCTCAACCTTGCCAACGCCAGAGCTTCGGCGAGCGAATGGTGCTGATTCCTTCCGGAGAGCGCGCGCGAGAATCCGTCTTTCCTTTGGCTCCCTGTCCGGCCGCGTGGTTCGCACGCGGTTTTTCAGGGAAAAAGAACCGGCCATCGGGATGTCCGATGGCCGGTCGAGGCTGCCCGGAGGGTGACGGGGATCAGGGCACGTAACGGGTGCGGTAGAAGTTCGACGGCTCGGCGGAAACGTTCGTGAACAACAGCAGGCCGTTCGGGCCGGCGGTGTTGGTTTCCACCGGCACCCACGAGCCGAGCAGCAGGTTCGTGCGCCAGTCGAGCGCGTAGTTGTAACCCGGAATTCCCATGTAGCTCAACCGCCACGTGTTCGGGCCAATGTTTTCCGGCAACGCGAGCTGGTTGAAGCCCTCGCTATTCGCGGGAACCAGGGTGACGGCGATGGTGCCCGTAGCGGTGCCGCCGCGCCCATCATTCAGCGTGTAGCTGATGGTGTCGCTCGTGCCCGAGGCCGGTGCGGTGTAGGTAATGAGGCCGACGCCCAAGCTGACCGTGCCGCCGCCCGGTGTGGGCGAGGTCACGCCGGTGATGCTCAACGTCTCGCCCGGCTCGCCCGTGGCGTTGGCCAACAGTTTGGCCACGGGGATGGTCGTGGTCATGCCCTGCACGACCTCCGCGGCGTTGGCTCCGGGCACGGGATTGGCGTGCACGCGGAGAATGCCGGTGGCGTTCAAATAGGGCAAATCCCAGGCCAGGCCTGCACCCGGGGACGGGGTGACGGCCGTGAAGCCACCGGTGTAGGTGGACGCCACCAGGACAGTGAAGGTGTCACCCGCTGCCAGCGCAGGGCCGATGTTGGTGACGTTCAGCGTGCCCCCGGCGGTCAGGGTGTTGATGCCGACAATGCGGTCGCTCGTTTGCGGAGCGGATTTGTCCAATTCGATCGCGGTGATGCCCGCGAGGGTCAGGTTGTTATTGATGGTGAGGGTGGCAATGCCTGCGGGGCCGGGCGAGATGCTGCCATTTACGGTGACCGGGCCGGCAATGATGCCGTTGCCGGTGAGCGAGGCACCAGAGTTGACGGTGACCGTGCTGCCACCGGTGGCGCTCCCAGCGGTGTTGGTCACGCGCAGGCTGCCCTGCAGGATGGTGGTCGGGCCGGTGTATAGGTTGGCACCGCCCAAAATCCATTCCCCGCTGTTGGTCTTCGTCAGCCCGCCGGTTCCCAGATTGATGGTGCCCGTGATGGCCTTCACCCCTGCTGGATTGGCTCCGCCGGCGAGGAACAGGTTCTGGCCGGAAAGGGAGGTGATGGAAGCCGGATGGTTGAACACGCCCGAGGCGCTGCCGGAAACGGTGATATAGGCGTCACCAACCAGGGTGATGGGACCGCTGATGGTTGGCGAGGCGCTGTTTTGAATGTTGATGGCACCGGTGGTGCCCGAGGCACCCGCACCGGCGATGCGGATCGGCTCGTTGACGGTGAAGGTGGTGCCGATGCCGTCGTAGCGCAGTTCGCCACCGGGGAAGACCTCGGTGAAACCAACGGCGCTACCCAACGAAGTGGCATTGCTGGCCGTGAGAACGCCGCCCCGAATGAGGAAGTTGCCGTCAAACGAGTTGACGCCCATCAAGGCCCAGTTTCCGGTATTGGTTTTGACGAGGTTGCCCGGGCCGGTGATCGAGCCGACGAAGGTGACGGTGCCGCTGTTGCTTACGATCAGTGTGTGGCCGGGGCCTAAGTTGACGACGCCATCGTTGTTGCCGAACAAACGAAAAATAATTTGCTGCGCGTTGCTGAGGTTCAAGGTGCCGCCGTGAATGTAGAGATCCATGATCGGGTCACCCAAAATGGCTCCGGGTGGCACGTTGATGGTCCCGGCGAAGTTGGTGATGCTGCCGGTCAGGTCGTTGGTGCCCGCCAGCGTCAAGGTCCCGGAGCCGCTCTTGGAAATGCGTCCGCTGCCGGAGGTGACTCCGCCTGCGCCGTAGTTGGCAACGCGCAGAAGCTGGCCGGTGAATATGGTGTCGGTGTTTTGGTTGATGAAGAGGGTGCCCGTGCCGAAGCCGACGCGACCACTGCCTGCCAGCGATCCCACCGTCGTGTTGATGTTGTTGAGATTCAAAATGCCGGCGCTGTTCACAATCAACGCGGTATTGGTGGGCAGCCGGTTGGCGGTGGTGCGCATGCGCAACTCGCCATCGTTGATGATGGTGGGGCCGGCATAATCCATGGCACAGGCAACGGCTAGCACCCCGATGCCTTCCTTGGTGAGGCCACCCGGCCCGGTCACGCGCACGACGGCAGGAGCACTCCCATCTTGGACAATGTTTAGCACATTGGTAATAGTGTAGGAAAAAGTGCCGCCCGCCGAACCCAGTATCACCGTGAAATCCGTGTCCACGAATGTGCCTGCGGCAGAGGGATTGATTGTTTTGACGGTGCCACCGTTGACATTCAGGGTGGAGCCTGCGGTCGAAGAGAGCCTCAGGCTGCTGTCCGTGGTTAACGTAGCTCCGGCGTTCACCGTGACGTTCCCACTACCCACAGAAACCGTGCCGGTGGAAAAATTGACTTCGCCTTCTTCAATGCGCAAGTTGGCGGCAGTTTGCGTGCCGCTAACGGTTACGGTGTAACTGCCCGAGGCATCGTTTCCAGCCGCGAAAACCGCTGTGCGTCCGGAAACCCATGCCTGTCCTGCGGACGTGCCGTCAACCGTGATGCTCCAGTTGGTCGCCGTCCCGTCCCAGGTTCCGGTCGGAGTGGCACCACCCGCACCTGCAATTGGCCCGTTGATATCCCAATACAGATTCGTAGTGCTTCCCACCGTGTATTGAAAAACGGTTGCGAGGCTGGAGCTCGAGGTGGGTGTGCCGCAACCGCAGGGAGCACCAGGACCATTGGCGAAAATTTCATCGCCGCCGCCGGAGTGCCAGGCGCTGATGATGTATTTCACCACCGTGCCTGCCGGTTGGGCGGGGATGGTGGCTTCCAACACGTCCACCACCGGCCCGCCAAACGTGCATACGTAGGTGGCGGGCACCACGACCGTGGTGCCGCTGGGCACACCGAACGCGCCCGACGGGGTCGAGCCGTCCGTGGTGTAATAAACGCGGGCCGTGTCGGTCCAGAACTGGTATTCCACCTTGAAACGGAGTGGATAGGTTTCTGCCGAAGTGGGGTTCAGGCGGGTTACGTATTGTCCGCCGCAGCCGGGGTCGTTGGCGGTGCGCTCGTGATAGACGTAGTTGGCTTCGGCAAACGCGCTGGTGCCACTGAGGGCCAGCCCGAGAATGAGGCTCAGCAGGGTAGGTTGGTTCTTCATGGATGGAATTAGTTTGGGTTTGGAGACCCTTCACTTTTTGGCCGGGCCAAGCGACCGGACAACTCGAAAAATGTATCCATCATTTTGTTTTTGACGCATTTTCCCGCTGGTAGGCCCGATGGCGGGGCTTGGAGGGTTTTGGCGGGAAAGGGTTGGGCTTGTCTTTTCCGGCGGGTTGCCGCTTGCTGCCGCCCAACATGGCCGATCCCGTCCCCCAGCATGAATTGCTCCGCGCCCTGGGCCGCCTCGCGCGCGGCTTGTCCGCCGTCTTCTGGGGGCTGCCGCTCGCGCTGGTCATCTGCGCCCAGGCCTTGCAGACGGAATGGCTCCGCCGGCTGGGCATCGTGCCGCCGGTGCTGGTGACGGGGTTGCTGCTCTACGGCGTCTGGTTGATGGGGGCGTTTCAGCCGCAGGAGCGGGTCTGGATGCGCTCGTTGAACCGCACCCGGCTGTTGGCGCTGGTTAATTTCGGGCTGAGTCCGTTCCTCTACTGGTGGAGCCAGGTGCCGGGGAACGCCTACTTCGCCTTCGCCACCACCGCGTTTGCCGTGGGTGGCGTCTGTTTTCTCGCCAGCCTCAACGATTCCCTCCAACGCCTGGGCGCGATGCTGCCGGACGAAACGCTGCGGGCGGAGACGCGGCAGTTCCCGCCGGTCAACCGCGCCCTCCTCGCCGTGCTGCTGGCCTTCGGCGCGCTCGTGCTGGTGGCGCAACAGGCGGACATGCGCCATCCCGTTCTGAGCCAGTTGGTCGAGCTGGCCGTCCGTTTTCACCACGGCATTTTCATCGCGCTGCTGCTGCTGCCCGTGGCCATGACCATGGCGCTGGTTTGGAAAACAAAAGAAGTGATTCTCGAAAGCGTCTTCGGCGGACACCGGTAAACGCCCTTCCGGTCAGGCCCGACGCACGGCGGCAACTTCTGCTGCATAGCCCTCGCGGAAGGTCGGGAACCGGAAGGCGTAACCCAGTTCACGTTTGAGTTTGGCGTTGCTGATGCGCTTGCTGGTCACGCCGCGTTTGCGGCCGGCCAGGGCATCCTCCGGCACGGCGGGGGGCAAGGGACGATCCAGTTCCCGCGCGAGCCAGGCGAAGAAGTCCCGCTGCCGCACGGGTTCGTCGTCCACGGCGTTGTAGATTTCGCCCGGGCGGCCGTGCGCCAGCGCCGCCGCGAGGCAGCCCGCCACGTCGTCGCGGTGAATCATGTTCAGCCACCGCCCGCCGTCTCCCTCGAGGCGTGCCTCGCCCGCAAGGAACTGCTTGAACCACCAGCCGCGTCCCGGCCCATAGATGCCCGCCACGCGCAGCACCACCGCCGGGAAGCCCTGTTCGCGCGCCGCCGCCAGCAGTTCGTTTTCCGCCTCGACCAGCACCCGGCCCGTTTCGGTCGGCGGCTCGACGGCGGCGGTTTCGTCCACCATCGAGCCATCGTTCTGGCCGTAAACCCCGGTGCTGCTGGTGTAAACGAACTTCCAGGGCGGCGTGGGCGCCAGCCAGGCGAGGACATTTCGCATTCCGTCGCGATACACCCGGCGGTAATCGTCCGACCCGCCGTGGGTGGAGGAAACGCAGTTCACCACCCAGTCAAACTGGCGGGGCAACTTCGCGAGGCTCGCCGGGTCCGTGATGTCGCCCAACAGCGGCTGCAGCCCTGCGTCGGCCAGTTCCGGCGTGGCGGTGCGTCGCAAACCAAACACCGCGTGGCCCGAGCCCGCCAACTGGCGGCCCAGTTCCAGTCCCACGTATCCCGGTCCAATGATCAGCACCCGCATGGCAACTTCCTCATTCCATGGTGGGCAATCGCAGGCACACGGCTTCGCGGTCGTTGCGGACGAGCAGCCGGTCGCCGATAAGGGCGGGCGGGTTCCACGTCTTGGAGTTGAAAACGCGGAAACGGGCCAGTTCGTTCGGCGCGGCGGCGGTGGGTTGCAGCAATACCAGTTCGCCGCCCTCGGACATCAGCAGGTAATGCTCGCCCACGAGCAACCCCTGGCCGTGGCCGTAGCGGCCTTCCTTCCAGCGTTGCGAGCCGTCGGCGAGGTTGACGCTTGCGAGAATGCCATCATCGAGGCCGAACACGGAATCGTCGCGGACGAAGACATGCGCAAATTTGGCCTTCATGCGGATGGACCGCCAGAGGCGCTCGACGGCGAAGGAACCGTCGTCGCGCCGGGTGATTTCCAGGAGTTCGGCGCCGACGCCGTAGCCGCTGGAGAACAGCACGCGGTTGCTGCTGACGAGGACAGGCGCGGCACAGACGACGTTGCCGTTGCCCCACGGGTGCTGCCAGAGCGTGTTGCCCGTGCGCGGGTTGTGGCCGGAAACGGAGCGATGGTTGAAGGCGACGATTTGCGGCACGCCCGCCAGCGTGGCGAGGATGGGCGTCGAATAGCTGGCGCTGGTTCCCGCTTGCCACACGGGCGAACCGTCCTTGATCCGGTAGGCGAACAGGGAATGAGTGCCCCCCTCGCCGCCGTGGACGATCACGAGGTCATCCACCACCAGCGGGGAACTGGCCGCGCCCCAGATGGGCACCCGGCCGGCGGAATCCTTCACCACATCGCGCTGCCAAAGCTGCCGGCCCGTGGCGAGGTCGAGGCAGTTGAGCAGCCCGGTCGAGCCATGGGTGAAAACGCGGTCGCCGACGACCGTGGGCGTGGCGCGCGGTCCTTCGCCGGCGATGGTGTTGGCAAAGCGCGCCCGGTCGCGATGCCGCCACACTTCTGCCCCGGTGGCGAGCGAACGCGCCGTGACACATTCATCCTCGCTGTCCTGTTCCTGCGTCAGGCAGAGGTCGCCCACGATGGCAAAGCCCGACCAACCAGCGCCCACGGGCTGCCGCCACAATACCTGCGGCGGTTGCGCGCTCCAGTTCGCCGCCAGCGCCGGCCCGGGGAGCACGCCGTTGCGGTCGGGGCCGTAGAATTGGGGGAAGGCAGGTGCGTTGGGGGAAAGGTTGATGGATGGCGGTGTTGCATCGGCGGGCGCCACGGCGGGCGGGGCCTTGGCCCAGCGGAATTCCACGATCGGCAGCATGTCGCCGCTCATGCCGCGCACGCGAAACAACGCCCCCGCCGCAAGCAATGCGCCTACCACTCCGAACGTGATGCCCAACCGCAGCCGGGCTGGAGCGCGCGACAGGAAAGTCCACCACACCAGCAGCAGCACGCTGGTGCCGCCCGCAATCGCCAGCGAAGTGAGATTTCGCCTCTGAAACGGCCAGTCCGTCTGCAACCGAATCCAGATGAGAAACGAAGCGCCGAGCAGCAGAATGATGGCCCCGGGCCACCAGCGGAGGCGGGGGCGGGCATCATGGCGTGGCGGCGGCGGTTCCATGTCCATGCGTGTTCGAGAGTCTCAAGAGCGGGCGACTGGAACCTGTGCGGTGCCCCAACTTTGCGGAGCCGTGATGACTTCCGCGCTTGGCACTCAGGATTTGGCCTCGCCGGCATCGCCCTCGGCGGCGGCCTCGGCGCTCTCACCAATGACCGGGGCGATGGCCTGCAATTTGTCGCCCTCGTCAAGGTTGACCAGTTTCACGCCCATCGTGTTGCGGCCGGCCTCGCGGATGTCCTTCACAAAGGTGCGGACCATCTGGCCGCCGGTGGTGATGAGCATGATTTCGTCGTTTTCGCGCACGGTGAGCGCCCCCACCACGCCACCGGTTTTGTCACCGGTTTTCATGGTGATGATGCCCTTGCCCCCCCGGGATTGGACGCGGTATTCGTCGAATGGAGTTCGCTTGCCGATGCCGTTTTCTCCCGCCACGAGCAGGGTGGCATCCGGCACGACGATGGCGGCACCGACGACGGCGTCGCCCGGTTCCAGCGTGATCCCCTTGACACCCGCGGCGGGGCGGCCCATCGGACGCACATCCTCCTCGTTGAAGCGGATGCTCATGCCGTCCTTGGTGATGATGACGACCTCATTGGCACCGGTGGTCAGCTTCACGTCAATCAGCGTGTCGCCCGGCTCGATGCCAATGGCAATGATGCCGCCCTTGCGGACGTTGGCAAATTCCCCGAGCGCGGTTTTTTTCACCGTGCCCTGGCGGGTGACGAAAAACAGGAAGCCGGGCTGGGACCAGGTGACGTCCTCCCGGTTTTCATCCGTCTTGGAGAGCACGCGGATCATGGCGGCGATCTTTTCGCCCTCCTTGAGTTCCAGCAGGTTCGCGATGCTCCGGCCCTTGGCGGCGCGGCCCATGTCCGGGATTTCATGCACGCGCTCGACATACACCCGGCCGGTGTTGGTGAAGAACATCAGGTAGTCGTGCGTGCTGGCGGTAAAGAGGTGCTCGACAAAGTCCTTGTCCTGCTCGGTTTCGCCTTCGCGCGTGGCCATGCCGATGACCCCCTTGCCGCCGCGCCGCTGGGCGCGATACTGGCTGATGTTGGTGCGCTTGATGAGGCCGGCGTGAGTAAGGGTGATAATGACGCCCTCGTTGGCGATGAGGTCCTCGATGGCGATCTCACCCTCGTCGGGCACAATTTCGGTTTTGCGCGGCGTGGCGTGCTTTTCCCGAATGGCGCGCAACTCAGCCTTGATGATGCCCATGACACGCGATTCTTTCGCGAGGATGTCCAACAAGTCCCGGATCCGCTCCAGCAATTCGGTGTATTCCTGCCGGACCTTGTCCATTTCCAGCCCGGTCAGGCGATAGAGCTGGAGTTCGAGGATGGCGTCCACCTGCCGCTCGGTGAGGGCGTAGAAACCGCCCTGAAGTCGCGCCTCAGAGCGGATGAGGATGCCCCAGGCCTCGACCTGCGGGCGGGTCCACTCGAACGCCAGGAGTTTCACCCGGGCCTCTTCGCGATTGCGCGAGCCGCGGATGATGCGGATGAACTCGTCGAGGTTGCGCAGCGCACAGAGGTAGCCCTCGAGGATTTCGGCGCGCTCCTCCGCCTGCCGCAACTCGAAGCGGGTCCGGCGCAGGACGACCTCGCGGCGGTGCTCGATGTAGCACTGGATGAGCTGCTTGAGGTTCAGTTCCTTGGGGCGGCCGTGGTCAATGGCGAGGTTGATGACATTGAACGAGACCTCCAGTTGCGTGCGCTGGTAGAGGTTGTTGATGACGACCCGCGGGTTGGCGTCGCGCTTGAGTTCGAGCACGAGCCGGCAGTGCTCGTCCGACTCGTTGCGCATGGCGGAAATCTCGGTGATGACCTTGTCGTTGACCAGCGCGGCGATCTGCTGCTCCAGGTTGGTGCGAATGACGTTGAAGGGAATTTCGGTGATGACCAGTTGTTCGCGGCCGCCCTTGAGTTCCTCCGAGCCAACGCGACCGCGCAGCTTGAAGGCGCCGCGGCCCGTCTCGAAGTATTTGCGGATCCCCTCGACGCCGCAAATGACCCCGCCCGTCGGAAAGTCCGGCCCTTTGATGTGCTTCATCAACTCCGGCAGGGTGATGGCGGGGTTGTCAATCTGGGCGCAAATGCCATCAATCACCTCGCCCAAGTTGTGCGGCGGCATGTTGGTGGCCATGCCGACGGCGATGCCGGTGCCGCCGTTGACCAGCAGATTGGGGAAGGCGGCGGGGAAGACGGTGGGTTCGGTGAGGCGCTCATCGTAGTTGGGGACGAAATCCACCGTGTCCTTGTCCATGTCCGCCATGAGCAACGCGCCCAGGTGCGTGAGCCGCGCCTCGGTGTAACGCATGGCCGCCGGCGGGTCGTCCTCGACGGAGCCGAAATTGCCCTTGCCGTCCACCAGGCGCTCGCGCATGGCCCAGGGCTGGGCCATGTGAACCAGGGTGGGGTAGATGACCGCTTCGCCGTGCGGGTGGTAGTTGCCGGAGGTGTCACCGCAAATCTTCGCGCACTTGATGTGCTTGCGTCCCGGAAAGAGCGACAGATTCTCCATCGCGTAGAGGATGCGGCGTTGCGAGGGCTTCAAGCCGTCGCGCACATCGGGCAGGGCGCGCGAAATGATGACGGACATCGAATAGTCGAGAAACGAGTTCTTGATCTCGTCGGCGACGTTGATGCTGGAAATCTTCTCGCCCTGCGAATAGGCCCCGCCCGGTTGCGAAGGTTGCGGTTCCTGTGGCGGATGGGATTCGGTTTCGTCTGGCATGGGTAAACTCTAGTTTGCTGATTTCGGCGGCGGCACGAGCGACAGGCCGATGAACTCGGAGGCATCGCACACGCGGTGGTCACTGCTGCACATCGGTTCGCCGCCATGCAATTCGGCCGTGGCAACATGAATGGCGTCCAACGTCCCCAAGGCGACGTGCGAATGACATTGGTCAATAACCGCGCCCGCCCGCTCGATCACGCGACGATCGAGCGTCAGCAGGACGAATTCCTGGTCCCGGACCTTTTCTTGAAACAAACGCCAGCCCTTCAACCGGTCCGGGCGCGAAATCCGCCCTGCCCGTTCCTTGGTGAGCAGGGCGGATCGAACTTCCGCCACGGCCAGTTCCGACGTGACAACGGGATGGCCCACCACCAGGCCGTGATAGGCCTCGCTGTCCGGTTCGTGGCTGACCAGTTTGACGATGACGCAGGAGTCGAGATACATCGTCTTACCAGCCGCGTCCGTCCCGGTCAGCCCGGATGATTTCGTCGGCGAACGGTCCTTCGGTTTGCATTGGCATGGTCTTGAGGTGCTCCCAAGTGCCGGTGAACACCTTGCGGGGCTTTTGCGGGGTCACCGGCGACAAAACCGCCTTGGGCACGCCGTCCGAAGTGATGGTCACTTCCCGCCCGCCCGCTACCAGTTCCAAGAGGGCTGATAGCTTGGCTTTGGCCGCCCGCACGGAAACCGTTAACCCGATGCCGGGCAGGTCCACCGCGTCGTTCAGGACCGACGCCTCCGACTTGGGCCCCGGATATTTTATTGTTCGCTTCGCTTTCATGGCACCAATGTAGTCACATGTAACTACATGCGGTAAGCATCGTCCGCTCTAAACGTCCAAATTCCTTACGTTCAGGGCGTTATCTTCGATGAACTGGCGTCGCGGTTCGACCTCGTCGCCCATGAGTTTCACGAACATCTCCTCGGCCTCGATGGCGTCGGTCAGTTCAATGCGCAGGAGCTTGCGTTTGGCGGGGTTCATGGTGGTCTCGAACAGTTCCTTGGCATCCATTTCGCCGAGGCCCTTGAACCGGTAGATTTGAATGCCTTTCTTACCGACGGCCTTCACGCCGTTGAGGATTTCGGGAATCGAGAACAACGGCGTGACGGTGGCGCGCTCGCCTTCGCCCTCGATCAGTTCGAACAAGGGTTTGTCCTGGGCGGCGTAGTGGTCGGTGGCGAGGCCTTTGCGGCTCAGTTTGCCCAGCAACTCGGCGATGGCTTTGCTTTCGAGGTGCAGGTCGGTGACCGTGGCGCGGCGGGTTGGCCCGTCTTTGCGGCGTTCCACCTCCGTGTCGTTGCCAAACAGGTCGGGGTTGGCCGCCTTGAACGCTTCGAACTCCGCGCCGGTGACGAAGTAATGAACCGTTTCGTCATTGCCGTCGCGGACTTTGACCATGTGCCGGGGAAGCGTTCCGTCGGCCGCGCGCTTTTCGACGTAGCTGGCGAAGTCTCCCCCGAGGCGTTTGATGTAGGTGGCGTGTTTGTCGAGCGATTCGAGCAGGGAGAGGATCTCCTCCAGTTGTTTCGGGGTGAACTCCCGCCCGTCGGCAAGGTTTCGCAGTTTCACCTCCTCGGTGCCGATTTGGAGCAATATGCGGTTGAGCTGCGCATCATCATCCACGTATTCGGTGCGCTTCTTCCGGGTGATCGAGTAGAGGGGCGGCTGCGCGATATAGACGAATCCCTGCTTCACGAGTTGCGGCATCTGACGGTAGAAGAACGTGAGGAGCAGGGTGCGGATGTGCGAGCCGTCCACATCGGCGTCGGTCATGATGATGATCTTGTGATAGCGGAGCTTCTCGAGGTTGAAGGCGCCTTCGCCCTCGCCGTCACCGATGCCCGTGCCGATCGCGGTGATCATGGTCCGGATTTCGTTGTTCTGAAGCACCTTGTCGAGGCGCGCCTTCTCCACGTTGATGAGCTTGCCGCGGATGGGGAGAATTGCCTGGAACTTGCGGTCCCGCCCCTGCTTGGCCGAGCCGCCGGCCGAGTCACCCTCGACGATGTAAAGCTCGGTATTTTCGGGGTTGCGGTCCGAGCAGTCGGCCAGTTTGCCGGGCAGGCCGCCGCCGGTCAGGGCGGATTTGCGGACCGCTTCGCGAGCCTTGCGGGCGGCCTCGCGGGCGCGGGCGGCGTTGAGCGCCTTTTCCACGATGCGCTTGGCGATGGGCGGGTTGGCGTCGAAATACGCCATCAATCCCTCGTAGGTTACCGAACCGGTGATGCGTTCCACCTCGGGGGACAGCAACTTGACCTTGGTCTGGGACTCGAATTTCGGGTCGCTGTGCTTCACCGAGATGACCGCGGTCAGGCCCTCGCGCACGTCGTCGCCGGTGATCTGCGGGTCTTTCTCCTTCAGCAGTTCGTTGGACTTGGCGTATTGGTTGATGGCGCGGGTGAGGGCGCTGCGGAAGCCGGACAGGTGCGCGCCGCCATCGGGGTTGTGAATGGTGTTGGTGTAGCACAACACCTGGTCGTTGTAGCTGTCGTTGTATTGCAGCACGATCTCGACGTGAACCTCGATGTCCTTGTCATCCAGCTTTTCGCGCGTTTCCTTGCGAAACGCGATCGGTTTGGGATGCAGCGGCTCGCGGCTTTTGTTGAGCTGCTTCACGAATTCCTCGACGCCGTCCTTGTAAAAGTAACGCTCGGGCGCGGCGTTGGGATTTCGCTCATCGGTGAAGATGATCTCGAGGCCGGAATTGAGAAACGCCAGTTCCCGCAATCGTTGGGCAATGCGGTCAGCCTTGAACTCGACCGTCTCGGTGAAGATTTCCGGGTCCGGCTTGAAGGTGATCAGGGTGCCGGTGCCGCGGGCCTTGCCGATGACCTCGAGTTTTTTCACGGTTTTCCCGCGCTCAAACTCCATGTGATGCACCAGACCGTCGCGCGAGACCTCGACCTCGAACCATTCGGAAACGGCGTTGACGCATTTCGCCCCGACCCCGTGCGTGCCGCCCGAGAACTTGTAGCCGCCCTGACCGTATTTGCCGCCCGAGTGCAGGGTGGTCAGCACCAGTTCCACGCCGGGCAGGCCCGACTCCTGATTGATGTCCACCGGGATGCCGCGCCCGTTATCGCGGATGCTGATCGAACCGTCCACGTGAATGGTCACCTCGATGCGATCACAATGGCCGGCCAGATGCTCGTCCACCGAGTTGTCGAGCACCTCGGAGACGCAGTGGTGGAGCGCGCGTTCGTCGGTGCCGCCGATATACATGCCGGGCTTTTTGCGGACCGCCTCAAGCCCCTTGAGCTGGGAAAGTTTGGAAGCGTCGTAACTCTCGGCAATGGCAGAAGGCGCGGCCTCCGCGGATGGTGCTTGCGACATAAAAAGCGGTGAAAATGGGAAGCCAACTGGGGGGCTTCCGAACACGGAATAAGTTAGAAAAATTGGCCCGTTGGCACAACCTGAAACTCCGTCCAAAACCACAATTCTTGGGGGTGTTGGCGGGGTGCGTGCGGCAGCAATAGTGGTTGCCCGCCGCCGGTCGGGTCGGGGGACGGCCCCCCCCATGCCCGCCCTTGCAACCACTGCTGTCCGGCTTAACCTCCGTGCGTGACGACGGCTCTCCCGTCAGCCAAGACCAACCCCGACCGGGCCGCACAAGCGGCCCGCGCAGTGCGCGCGGCCCTGCCTCCGGGCGGCCTCTTCGCCGGGCAACAGTGGCGGATTGCGCCGGAGCCTTTCCTGTTGTCTCCCCAACTGGCGGACGAACTCGTCGGGTTGGGGCGCGTGTTGCTTCAATTTTACCATGCGGCCAACCGGCTTTACCGCGCCAGTGTCGAGGGGCGGCAGCCCGAGTGGGTGGCCCGTTGGCTGGACCTCGGCAAACCGCCGGAACTCATCGCGCGCCAACGGCACCTTGCCTTCAAACATGAGGTTCCCCGCGTCATCCGGCCGGATGTGTTGCTGACCGAGAAGGGGGTTGTCATCACCGAACTGGACAGCGTTCCGGGTGGCATCGGACTGACAGCCTGGCTCAACCAGACGTATGGCCGACGGAATGCAGGGGAGGGGAACCGGGAAATCATCGGTGGGGATCGGGGCATGCTGGACGGCTTTGCGAGCATTTTCGGTGAGGCGGAGCGCGTGCAAATCATCGTGTCCGAGGAGGCGGCCAGTTACCGGCCTGAGATGGAATGGATCGCCGGCCAGTTGGGCGCACGGTTTGCGGTGCGCGACACCGCTTATTTGGACCTGAGGCCCGGCGACGCAGCCTACCGGTTCTTCGAATTGTTCGATTTGCCCAACGTCGCCAACGCGGACCGGCTATTCGAACTGGCGGCAGAGCGGGCCATTTTTCTCACGCCACCGCCCAAGCCGTTGTTTGAGGAGAAGCTGCTATTTGCTCTGTTTTGGAACCGGAATCTGGCCTCCTTTTGGCGGCAGGAACTGGGGGCGGCCTTTTTCGAGCGGCTCCAAAAACACATCCCTTACACCTGGCTGCTCGATCCCACCCCGCTGCCGCCGCATGCGGCCATACCGCATTTGAATCTGACGGACTGGCGGCAACTCGCCTCCCTGAGCCAGCGTGAACGCGAACTCATCCTCAAGATTTCGGGCTTCTCCCCCCGGGCATGGGGGGCGCGGGGCGTGGTGCTGGGCAGTGATGTCTCCCAGGCGGATTGGACGGCGGCAGTTCAAGCGGCATTGGCGGATTTTCCGCGCTCCCCTTGGATACTGCAGCGGTATCACAAGCCCGCCCGGGTTACCGTGCCATGGTTTGATTTCGAGGCCGGCCAGACCGTCGTGATGGAGGGCCGGGTGCGGCTTTGTCCCTACTATTTTGTGGCCGGAGAAATCCTGTCGGCCCGGCCGAAGCTTGGCGGGGTGCTGGCCACCATTTGTCCGGCCGATAAAAAGATTATCCATGGCATGACGGATGCCATCCTCGCCCCTTGCGCCCATGACGTCACCCCTTGAGTTTGCGCTGCTGACCTTCAGCTCGTTGTTTGCCATCGTGAACCCGCTGGGCAACGTGCCGGTGTTTCTGGCCATGACGGGCGGGGACCCACCCGCGCAACGCCGTCGCACCATCCGCATTGCGGCCATGGCGGCGGCCGTGACCCTGCTGGTCTTCGCCTACACCGGCTCGCATCTGTTCCGCCTCCTGGGCATCACGCCGCCGGCGTTCCAATGCGCCGCCTGTTTGGTCTTGCTGCTGATTGCCCTCGACATGCTGCGTGCGCAGCGGTCGCCCGTGCAATCCACCCGCGAGGAGGCCGACGCGGGGGCGGAGAAAACCGAGGTCGCGATCACGCCCTTGGCCATTCCCATGCTGGCGGGACCCGGAGCCATCACAACCACCATCCTCTTTCAAAAGCAGGCGGGAACCAGCCTGGCGCTCAATTTGATCCTCTGCGGCAGCATCGTGGCGGTGGCGGCGGTCACGTGGGGGGTGTTGCGGTTGTCTCTCCAAGGCGCGGGCTGGCTGAGTCCCATCGCGCTGCGGGTCATCACCCGCGTCATGGGATTGCTGTTGGCAGCCCTGGCGTTCCAGTTTGGCCTGAACGCCATCCGCGAGTTTCGTGCCACCTTGTGAGGCCAGACCCGCGGCGAAGTGGCAATCGGTGCCGCGCGTGTCGGGGCGTTGAACGAGCCGGGCCGTTGAAGCGGCTGCGCGGCGGAACGGCAAGCTGATAAAGAGACCGCTCAGTCCGCCACCGCAAGGTCCATGTCGCGGGAGTAGTAGAGGAGTCGTCCGCAGTTGGTGCAGTTGACCAGCTCCTGCTGGGCGCGGCATTGCACGACGATCTGCGCGGGAATCCGCATGTGGCAGCCGCCGCAGACCCCGTGCTCGATGCCAACGAGCACCTTGTCGCCCCGGGACTTGAGGATTCTTTCGTAACGATTGCGAACTGATTCGTCCACCGCGGCCGCCAGCCTGGCGCGCTCCGCCTCGAGGTCGGCCAGTTCGCGTTTCAAATTGACTTCGCTGGCGGCGAGCTGGGCGAGTTCGCGCTCCACCAGGGCCTGAGCCTCCTTGAGGGCGGCGGCCGCCGCTGCCAGTTCCTGTTGCGCCCCTTCCGCCTGCTCCATCAGCTCGAGTTGTTGGTCTTCGATGCGCGTGATGGCGGCCTGGCAGTGTTCGATTTCCTTGGTCAGCGCCTGGTATTCATCATTCTTGCGGGTTTGCAACTGCTGGCCGGTGTAGCGTTCGATCAACTTTTTTTGCCCCTCGATTTCGAGGTCCAGTTCCTTGCGGCGCGATTCGATCTGCATCGTTCGCTGCCGGGCCTTCTCGTGCGCTGCGGCAGCCCCCGCCGACTTGGCTTTCATGGCCTGCCGTTGCGGCTCGATGGCCGCGAGTTCGGCGCGCACCCGAAGCAGGCGGCGGTCGCGGTCCTGAAGCACGAGCAGTTGTTCAATCACGGCAAGCATGGGGCGGATGCTAGGGAGGGGGTGGGGGCAAGTCAACGAACGCATCCGCAGCCGGCGTTCTCGCGCGGCGCTGGGCCGCCCTCCGTGACAGTGCCGGGGGGAATCGTTCCCGCCCGGGTGAGCTTGCTACTCTGGAATTAGGACGACAGCGGCGCGCCAACGTTGATTCCATGCTTCCGGCAGTAGGCGGCGTTGGCCACGTATTTTTCCGCCCACCATTTCAGCCCGGCGCGTTCCTCCGGTTTCAAGGCGCGGGCCACTTTGGCGGGCGCGCCGAGGACGAGGGACCCGGGCGGAATTTTCGTGCCCTGCGTCACCAGCGCCTTCGCGCCGATGATGGATTGTTCGCCAATCTCGGCTCCGTCGAGGATGACAGCTCCCATGCCCACGAGACATTCATCGCCCACGGTGCAGGCGTGGACGATGGCCGAGTGGCCGACCGTGACCCAGTTGCCCAGCACGCAGGGGAAGTCGTCGGCCAGATGCAACACCGCGTTGTCTTGGATGTTCGAGTGGTGGCCGACGACGATGCGGTTGATGTCGCCGCGCAACACCGCGCCATACCAGACGCTGGAAAAGTCCCCCAGCGTCACGTCGCCCAGCACGACGGCCGTCTTCGCCAGATACACGCCCTGTCCGAGGGTGGGCTGACGGCGCAGAAACGTATCCAACTGCGACTCCAGCTTGTTCATGCTCGGCGTTGTAAATGTTTTGCCCGGGTTGAAAACAAAAAACCCGCGCGACCGAAGCCGCGCGGGTTACCCAACCCAACCCAACTCAACCCAAAATCGCTTTCTTCACCGGCAGTGGCGTGAGCCTTTTCCGTGGCCACGTCCCGGATGCGCGTAGGTCACATGATATACCGGCGGGGGTGCCACCACGACCCGGGCCGGCGCACAGACCACCGGCGCGGGCGCATACACCACCGGGGGCGGGGCCACATAGACCGGAGCCGGCGCCACCACCACGGGCGGCGGGCAGGGGCGGACGGTGCTGACGGAATACGACACGGTGTAACCCGGCGCGGCGTAACCATAGCTGACGCCCACCTGCGCGGGCGGCGCCTCGATCGCCTTGGCCAGGACGAAACCGGCCGTCACGCCGGTGAGCACCTTGCCCACCGTGGCCCACTCGCGGTCGCCCGCGTGCGCCGGGTTCAAGCCCAGCCCCAGCACTCCGACTCCGATTGCTGTCACGATCCACTTCTTCATAACGAGCCTTTCGTTCGTTGGTTTCACCGACATCGAGACAGACGGGCCGGTTTGCCAATTATTCAAAGCCGCGTTATCCATGATGCAGCAACGGTTTATGAGCGACCCCGCCACGTCCGCTCCCGCCGCCGCGCCCCGCGCCCGGCGGCGGTTGCCGCGTTCCTTCAAGGAACTCACGCCCGCGCGGCACTTCGCGCCGGCAAAGTTTTTCCATGAACTGGTGATCAAGGCCCTGCTCACGCCGCGCCGGGGGGAGCACAAACGCGCGCGGCTGCCGCGCCTCAAGCACGGCCAGGTGGCCATCACGTGGATCGGGCATGCCTCCTTTCTCGTGCAGTTCAACGACCTGAACGTGCTGGTTGATCCCAACTTCGCCAACTGGCTGTTCCTGCTCAAACGCATCAAACGCGCCGGGCTGCGCCTGCGCGATTTGCCGCCCATTGACGCGGTGCTGCTGACCCACGCGCACTTCGATCATTTTCACAAGCCCACCCTGCGCCGTCTGCCGAACCCGAAAATCGGCGTCATGCCTTGGGGCGTGGGCGAACTGGCGCGCGACCTCGGGTTCGGGCGCGTGGTCGAGCTGGAATGGTGGGAGACCTTCGAGCGCAATCACTGGCGCGTCACGCTCACGCCCAGCAAACACTGGGGCGCGCGAACGCTGCATGACGCGCACCGCGGCTACGGCGGTTTCGTCCTCGAGCATCAGGGCCGGAAGATTTACCACGCGGGCGACAGCGCCTACTTCGAGGGCTTCGCAGAAATCGGCCGTCGGCTCGCGCCGGACATCGCGCTGCTGCCGATCGGCGCGTATCACCCGGAGACCTTCCGCCATGTTCACATGGGACCGGACGAGGCGCTGAAGGCGTTTTGCGACCTGCGCGCCCGCGTCATGGTGCCGATGCACTACGGGACGTTCCGGCTCGCGTTCGAGGACATGGACGAGCCGCCGCGCTGGCTGATGGAACTGGCGCGCCAGCAACGCCTCACGTCCCGCATCAAGATTCTCGAGGAAGGGGTGCCGGCGGTGTTGTGAGCCGGAGCGCGAGCCGGACGGGCCTGGTCCGCGTGCTCAGGCAAAATGCGGATTGCAGGTGAAGGCCAGTTCCGCCACGGGCCGTCCGCCGATGAGGTGTTCCTGAATGATGCGCTCCAGGGCCTCGGGCGTGCAACCGCGATACCAGACGGCCTCGGGATACACGACGGCAACCGGGCCTTCCACACACACCCGGAGGCAGGCCGCCTTGGTGCGGAAAACCAGCGGTTGCGGCCCGTCGAGCTGAAGTTCCCTGAGTCGTCGCTTCAAAAAATCCCAGCTTGCGGCGGCGGCGGCGCGGGGCGCGCACTTGGGTTCGGTCGCGTCCACGCAGAGGAAAATGTGCCGCCGGTAATGCGCCAGACCAAGTTTGGCGGCGGCCTGTTCCAGATCGTTCGACATGCCGACAGGGTGTGAGGTCAGCGGAGCAGAATCAACCCGGCAACCCCCGCCACCGAAACCAGCGCGCCGGCCACGGCGCGGACGGTAATGCGCTCCCCGGTGGACAGCCGCGCCAGCGGGATCACGAGCACGGGCGAGGTGGCGACGATGACGAGCACAAGGGAGGCGCTGGTGGTGGCCAACGCCCATTGCATGGCGCTGACGCCGAGGGTCTGTCCGGCGAGCGAATTGAGCACGATCCATCGCCAGGCGCGGCGACGCTCCGGAGTGGCGATGGCGAGCACCGGATCGGCCGGATTACCCCGCGTCCATCGGAGCAAGGCATACACAAGCAGGGAAACCCCGATGCCGCCCAACATGCGCTGGAAACCGGCCGTCCCACCGTCGAGCGAGCCACCCGTCGCCTGGATTTCCACAAAGGCCCGTTTGCTGAACAGTGCCCCGATGGCGGTGGCGGCGGCGCCGGTTGCCGCCAGCAGCAGCCCGGTGCCC